>NZ_CP075338.1:3030486-3333535 GCF_023278365.1 Epilithonimonas zeae
AGGCAACAAACGTGAATGCGACTTACTTCGCTTTGGAAAGTATGAAACAGCCGGTGGTTTGGATTGTTGGCGGAAAAGACAAAGGAAATGATTATACTGAAATCGAAGAATTAGTTAAGAAAAAAGTAAAAGCAATTGTTTGCTTAGGAATTGATAATTCTAAGATTATTGAGTTCTTCAAAGACAAGAAAACACAGATTTATGACACTTCCAGTATGCAAAAAGCGGTAGAGGTTTCTAAATCAATTGCAGAAAAAGGAGACGTAGTTTTATTGTCGCCTTGTTGCGCAAGTTTTGATTTGTTCAATGGTTATGAAGACCGTGGAAATCAATTCAAAAAAGAAGTTTTAGAAGAATTGACAATTAAGAATTAGAATTATCAACAGGATTGGGCTTTAGCCCGTTCTAAAAATAAACGAACAAATTGGCTTTAGCCAAAATAAAAAATGCCATTTGTAAAAGTTTACATACACATTGTTTGGAGTACAAAAAACAGAATTCCTTTTCTCAATTCCAAAAATTTGAGAATCAATGTATGGAAACACATAAAACAAAATGCAAATGAAAAAGAAATTTTTATAGATGTTGTAAATGGATATTCAGACCATTGTCATTGTTTAATTTCTTTGTCAACAAACCAGACAATAGAGAAAGTTGTACAATTGATAAAAGGAGAATCTTCATTTTGGATTAATAAGAATAATCTGACCAAAGAGAAGTTTGCTTGGCAAGATGAATATTTTGCCGTTTCTGTTTCAGAATCGATGATAGAGAAAGTCAGAAATTATATTATTAATCAAGAAAAACATCATTTAACAAGAAGTTTTTCTGAGGAATATGAAGAATTTATTTCAAAATATAATTTTAATTCAAAAGAAAAATAAGTTTTGGCTAAAGCCAATGTGATAATGATAAGAAACATCAGGCTAAAGCCGGACGCAATTGAAAATAAAATTTTAGACATCAATAGGATTGGGCTTTAGCCCATTCTGAAATATTAAAGAAAAAATTTGGCTTTAGCCAAAACTTATAATGAGCGAACAAACTACAGAAAACAGATTCGAGCTACTGAAAGGCGACAAAGTCCTTTGGTCGGTTATCATTTTGATTTCCTTCCTTTCCGTATTTCCGGTTTATTCCGCAAGTTCGAATCTGGAATATATCGTGAACAACGGGACTACAACTGGTCACGTTTTCAAGCATATCGTTTTCGTATTCATTGGTTTGGGAATTATGCGTTTCGTAGGAACAGTCAAGTACGAATACATCGGAAAACTGAGTTCCATTCTTCTCTTGTTCACGATTGGATTATTGCTGATAACAATGTTCACAGGACAAAAGATTGAAGGAGCAAGTGCTTCGCGTTGGTTGAAAATCCCAGGAACACCAATTTCTTTTCAGCCATCGTCGTTTGCTTATTTGATGCTGATTATTTATCTGTGCAGATATTTGACTAAGAAAATCAAAAGGGAAAGAGTTCCAATTGAGAACATCATTTACATATTCGGACCAATTCTAATTGTGTTCGGATTGGTTGCAAAAGACAACGGTTCCACAGCATTGATGATTATGATGGTTTCAATTATCATTCTGATTATAGGACAATTGGCTTGGCAATATGTAGCGGGGTTTATCTCGGTTGCTGTTGTTTTTGTTGTAATGTTTTTAGTCATTGCTTTGAATACGAATTTAATCGGAGGAAACCGGGTTCATACCTGGATGAGCCGTATCGAAACCTTCACGAGTTCCAAGAAAACAGCTGATGTTGAGGATGAAAGTATCAAGGCAAAAAACTATCAGGTGATGCAGGCAAAAGCGGCTATTGTTCACGGTGGATTCAACGGAATTGGACCTGGGAAAAGTGCTTTGAAGCAGACATTACCACAATCGGTTTCCGATTTTATTTTCGCAATTATTGTGGAAGAATACGGCTGGATTGGAGCGTTTGTTTTGATTAGCCTTTATATGATAATGATTATCAGGATTGTAATGATAGCCAGTAAAATGCCCGCTTTTTTTGGGTCATTGCTGGTGCTCGCCATTGGACTGATGATTTTTGTTCAATTGTCAGTAAACATTGCTGTTGCTGTGAATTTGATTCCGGTAACAGGTCAGCCTTTACCATTGATAAGTTATGGAGGAACGTCGATGTTGGTAACCTATATTCAATTAGGAATTATTTTGAATGTAAGTTCCAGAATTCAGGTTTTCGATGAAGAAGGTTTGGGCAAAAGACAAAGTATTGAAGAAATAAATGATATCGCATAAATGAGCAAAAAACTAAAAATACTAATGAGCGGCGGAGGAACTGGTGGACACATCTTTCCTGCGGTTGCGATTGCTCAGGAAATCCAGAAAAGATTTCCCGATGCAGAGTTTTTGTTCATTGGTGCGAACGGAAAAATGGAAATGGAAAAGGTTCCTCAATCCGGATTCAAAATCGAAGGATTGAATATCGCCGGGTTTGACAGAGGTAATCTTCTGAAGAATATCGGGCTTCCTTTCAAAATCATTTCCAGCCTGATGAAAGCTAAGAAAATCATCAAAGATTTCAAACCGGATTTTGCGGTTGGAACTGGCGGTTTTGCGAGCGGACCGGCTTTGTATATTGCGGCGAAAATGGGAATTCCGACTTTTATTCAGGAGCAGAATTCGTTGCCAGGAAAGACGAATGTTTTCAATGCGAAAAAAGCAAAAGCAGTTTTTACGGCTTATCCGGATATGGAACAATTTTTCCACGGAACGAAAACTTATTTCTTAGGCAATCCTATCCGTCAGAATATCATCACAGATTTGATTGATAAAGATTTGGCTAAGGAAAAATTAAGTTTAGATAAAAATAAATTAACGATTCTTTCAGTTGGCGGTTCACTAGGTTCCAGAACCTTGAACAACGGCTGGAAAGATAATTTTGATAAACTGAGAGAGAAAGATTATCAGTTAATCTGGCAAACAGGAAAGACGGATTTTGCTGAAATAACTTCCAGCATTCAACCTCCAGCTTCCATCCAAATTAAGGAATTCATCTCCGATATGGCTATGGCTTATTCGGCGGCAGATGTGATTGTTTCCAGAGCCGGAGCAATTGCGATTTCAGAACTGGCAGTTGCAAAAAAACCGGTTTTATTAGTTCCGTTTCCATTTGCGGCGGAAGACCATCAAACCAAAAACGCTTTGACCTTGGTGGAGAAAAATGCGGCGAGAATGGTAAAAGATTCTGAGATGAAGGATAAATTCTGGACTACACTTTCAGAAATCTGTGAGAACGAAAACCTAAGAAAAGAAATGTCAGCCAAACTGGAATTTTTTGCAAAACCAAAAGCAGCAGAAGGAATTGTAGATGAGATTATAAAAGTGATAAATAAATAACACAAAACAAATGATGAAAAATCTTTTTTGGATAATGTCTTTAACATTTTTCTGTAGCTGTGCTTCAGATTTTTATAAGCGTACGCCAGAAAAATTTGCAACACAAGAAAGAATTAATAAAGCAAAAGGATTTGCAGAACAAGTTTTCGGAAAATGTTCAAACAAAGATTATTCTGAAATTCAAGGATTTGACATAGACGTAAATACCAAAAAAGATTTTGGGCCTGAAAACTTAAAGAAATTTTGTGAAGAATTATCCAAAAAGACGGGTACAATTACGATAGGAAAATTTAATAGAGCAATCACTCCAAATTCTCCTAAAGATTTTATGGATTATATGGTTTTTGATGCAAAATATGAAAAAAATGATACTGTGAAATATGCTGTCGTTTCTCTTTATAGGGATAAAGATTTTATATATAAAGTTAATTTAGTAAGCACACCCAAACCTGTAATTCGTATTAATTTTCGAAAATAACAATTAATAATGAGCATCTTAAATAAATATCAAAACTTCTATTTCATCGGCATCGGTGGGATTGGAATGAGTGCGCTGGCGAGATATTTTCACGCTAACGGCAAAAATGTTTTGGGTTATGATAAAACACCAACAAAACTGACGGCTCAAATCGGTTTTGAAGGCATAGATATTACGTTTGAAGATGTCATTGATGAAAAAATTGTAGCGTTGGATAAAGAATCAACATTGGTTATTTATACGCCTGCAATTAAGAAACTCGGAATTCTGGATTATTTCGCAAGTGAAAGTTTTGAAATCCTGAAACGTGCAAAAGTTTTGGGACTGATTACCGAAAATACAGATTGCATCGCCGTTGCTGGAACGCACGGAAAGACAACAACTTCTACATTGATAGCACATCTTTGTAAAGAAGCTAATCTTCCATCATCAGCATTTTTAGGTGGCATTTCTGAGAATTTCAAATCCAATTTCGACTACAACGGCAACCAGTTTTCCGTAGTCGAAGCCGATGAATATGACAGAAGCTTCTTAAACCTTTCACCGGATTGGGCAGTTGTAACATCGATTGATGCTGACCATTTGGATATTTATGGAGACAGAGTTCAGATAGAAGATGGTTTCCGACAGTTTGCAGCTTTGGTTCCAAATGACAATCAGTTGTTTGTGAGAAAAGGAATTGCGATTGGAAGAGAACACAAGACTTATGCTGTGAACGAGGAAGCGGATTATTACTCTGATAATCTGAGAATGGATCACGATAAAATCTATTTCGATTTTCATACGCCAACGCAGGAGGTTGAAGATTTTGTTTGGGAAATTCCGGGAATTCATAATGTTGAAAATGCAACTGTTGCTTTGGCAATTCTGAGCAATTTGGGCGTTGATTTCGATACTTTGAAAAAAGCAATTGCAAGCTTCAAAGGTATCAAGAGAAGATATACGAAACATATTTTCGATAACGGAAAAATCTATATCGATGATTATGCGCATCATCCAACGGAACTGAATGCAGTCATTGGTTCGATAAAAACCTTTTATCCAACCAAGAAATTGTTGGTGGTTTTCCAACCTCATCTTTTTAGCAGAACAAGAGATTTTGCAGAAGATTTTGCAAGAAGTCTGGAAAATGGAGATGGCTTGTTGTTGTTGGATATTTATCCTGCAAGAGAACTTCAGGAAAATTTTGAAGGCATCACATCAACTTGGTTAGCTGAAAAAATTGAAATAGAAAATAAAGAAGTCTGCACATTGCAGGAGACTTTTGAAAATATAAAAAAGAGAGACTTTGATATTTTATTGACAGTCGGAGCGGGAAATATTGATACACTTTATGACCCGATCATGGAATGGCTTCCCAATATTGAAAAAGTAGAAATATGAAACTGAAAATTTTCTTCTTACTATTTATTTTGGTTTTCGGCTTGGGATTTTCGCAGTCGAAAGCAGATTTGATAGAAGTAGAAAATATCAACAAGTATTCTGAAATCATTGATAAAGATTCGAAGATAACTAAATATCAGTTTCAGGTAAAAGGTAAGAACAAAACGATTCATTACCAATATGAGAAGAAGGGAAACGAGATTGTTAAAATCTCACGGGAATGGAAAGAAAATAGCAATAATTGGTGGGAATTGTACAACGATTATTTTCTATTGAAGAATGGCGAAAGGGTTTTTGCCAGCCAAAGTATAACTTACACAAATATGTCCAATGCAGAAGATATAGTTGGTTGGAGTGTTAGTTTTTGGATTGATAAAAATAAAGTGATTCATATGACTTCCCTCGGACACGGAAAAACCGAAATGGACGATTGGGACTATGAATCAGAATTAAAAGATAATTTCAATTATATGCTGAAGACGGTTAATAATTATGATAAAAACCGAAAAGCAAATAATAAATAAAAGAAAAAATTTGATGCGGATTGCATTGAAAATGAGATATAGAGAATGAAAAATAAGTGGAGAATATTGAAGATATTGGTAACAGTGGTCCTTTTTGGATTTCTGCTCAGTTTCTCGTTGAAGCGTTTCAATAACGCTAAGATGGAGAATGTATCTATCAATATGAACCAGACCAAGACACCGGTTTATTTTGTGGATGAGAAGGACATCAAAGATTTGGTGAAACAATTTAATCCGACTAAGAAAATCGGCGATGTTAAGATTCCGGAATTGGAGAAGAAGATTAATGAGATTCCATTTGTCGATAGTGCTAATGTTTATATGAATCTAAATGGCAATCTGAATGTTGATATCAAACAACGAATTCCGATTTTCCGATTGAATAAAAATGGAAAGGATTTTTATGTGGATGAAAAAGGTGTTGAATTCCCGATTTCGAGAAACTTTTCTTATCCGTGTATGCTCGTAATGGGAGATGTAGAAGCTTCGGAATATCAGGAACTCGGAAAGTTGATTGAGAAAATTGACAAAGATGATTTCAGCAAAAAATATTTCATCGGAATCAAAAAAGAAAAAGACAGTTATAATCTTCTCACTAGCGACGGGAATTACAAAGTTGAGATTGGAGATTTAGAAAATATTGATTTCAAGGTTAAAGGATTTAAAACTTTTGTAGAGAAATATCTAGTTTATCAGAATCCGAATAAGTACAAAAAGATTTCGGTTAAATACAATAACCAGATTGTAACGACACTGAACCCTTATTTCAAAGAAAACGACAGTATTCTGAGAAATGCACCGAAGATTGAAATTACAAAACCGGAAGAAAAGCCAACACAATTATTAGCATCAGTTCCTGCAAAAACAGAAACTAAAAAGGCGGAACCCAAACCGGAACCGAAAAAAGAAATAAAAAAAACTGAACCTAAAAAATCAGAAGTAAAAAAGGAATCTTCCAAACCTAAAAAAGTAGAGAAGAAACCGGAACCGAAAAAATCTTCGGAAAAGAAAAAGGAAACCACCTCCAAATCGTCTTCTGATAAAAAGAAAAAAGCAAAAGTAGTAGTAGAATAAATTAGATATAAATAAAGTCTTAGCTGAGTAAAAAGCCTTTGCGAGCTTAAAAGCATAATAATGGTAAAACAAAACTTTGCGGACTTTGCGTTAAAAATTAAAAAAATCAAATCGAGCATATAATGGAAAATCAAGAGTATTCAGTAGGTCTGGACATTGGGACAACTAAGATTGTCGCCATTGTCGGAAGACGTAACGCTCACGGGAAAATCGAAATCCTGGGCGTTGGGAAGGCTAAAAGTCTTGGTGTTCACAAAGGAATCGTGAACAACATTTCCCAAACCATCAATTCCATCAAAACTGCAGTGGCAGAAGCGCAATCCAGCGCCGGCGTTCCTATCCATAAGGTAACTGTAGGAATTGCAGGAAAACATATACGTTCTCTCCAGCATTCGGATTACATCATGAGAGAGCATCCGGATAGATACATCACAGAAGATGATATCGAGAAACTAAAAGACCAGGTAAAGAAATTGGTAATGTTGCCTGGAGAAGAAATCATCCATGTTTTGCCTCAGGAATACAAAGTAGATTCTGAAGGCGAAATCCAGGAACCGGTCGGGATGCACGGCAAAAGATTAGAAGCTAATTTCCACGTTGTTGTGGGACAGATGGGTTCTATCAGAAATATTGCCAGATGTGTTCGCGAAGCTGGTCTGGAAATGGAAGCTTTGACCTTGGAACCTTTGGCATCGTCTGAAGCAGTTCTTACAAAAGAAGAAAAAGAAGCTGGTGTTGCGATTGTTGATATTGGTGGTGGAACTACGGATATCGCAATTTTCAAAGACAACATCATTCGTCATACTTGCGTGATTCCTTACGGTGGTGGAATTATCACCGATGATATTAAGGAAGGATGTTCAATCATCGAGAAACACGCAGAACAGCTGAAAGTGAAGTTCGGATCCTCTGTTCCGGAATTGGAAAAAGACAGCACGTATGTGACAATCCCGGGATTACACGGTCGTCCGGACAAAGAGATTTCGTTGAAAGTTTTAGCTCAGATTATCAATGCAAGAGTTGAAGAAATTCTTGAAATGGTAAATACTGAATTGAAAGCTTACGGCGCATTCGAACAAAAGAAAAAACTGATTGCAGGAATCGTTTTGACTGGTGGTGGTTCCAACTTGAGAAACCTTCGTCAGTTAGCAAATTACACTACAGGTTTCGACAGCAGAATTGGTTTTGCTAATGAATATGTAGCGAATGACAAAAACCAATATCTGAAAGGACCGGAATTTGCAACGTCAATCGGCTTATTGATGGAAAGTCTTAAAATCAGAGATAAAAGAATCCTTCCAACAGAAGAAGAAATTATCGAAGAAGCTGTAGCAAAAGCAGAACCGGTTGCACCTCAGCCAACTACCGAAGTTGAGAAACCTCAACAGATTCAGCAGATAGAAGAAGTTGCAAAACCAAAAGAAGAAGCTAGAAGAAACAAACCGACTTTCGGACAGTCTCTAATGGATAAAGTAAAAAAATTCTTCGAGGAAGTAGAAGAGTAATAATTAAAGATTTGAGTTAAATTGATGAATGGTAAGCTTATTCTTGAATCAATTATAACTCATCAATCATCAACTATAAAAAAATATACTATGGACAATATAAATAATACACAAGGATTTTCATTTGACCTTCCAAAAGGAAATTCCGCTATCATCAAAGTTATCGGTGTTGGTGGCGGTGGAAACAATGCGCTGAAACATATGTACGAGAAAGGAATTTACGGAGTAGATTTCGTGATTTGTAATACAGATGCACAGACTTTGGACAATAATCCGGTTTCTAATAAAGTTCAGTTAGGAGTAACGATGACAGAAGGGCTTGGCGCAGGCGCTGACCCGGAAGTTGGAGAAAAAGCAGCCATCGAAAGTATCGATGATATCAAGGCATCAATGGGACAGAATACCAAAATGGTTTTCATCACTGCCGGAATGGGCGGTGGAACTGGAACTGGTGCTGCGCCTGTTATTGCAAAAGTAGCGAAGGAAATGGGGATTCTTACTGTAGGAATCGTAACCGTACCTTTTAGTTTTGAAGGAAAAAGAAGATTGGACCAGGCTGAATTAGGTTTGGAAAAATTAAGAAATAATGTTGATTCTTTAATTGTCATTAATAATGATAAATTGAGACAGCAATTCGGAAACCTTGGTTTCAAACAAGGATTCTCAAAAGCCGATGAAGTTTTGACCAACGCTGCAAAAGGAATGGCAGAAGTGATTACAGGTTATTTTGATGTTAATATTGACTTCCGTGATGCTAAATCTGTTTTGGCTAACTCCGGAACTGCATTGATGTCAACTGGAATCGCTAGTGGTGAAAACAAAGCGGAAGAAGCGGTTAAAAAAGCATTGGATTCCCCGTTATTGAATGATAACAAAATCACCGGTGCAAAAAATGTTCTATTGTTGATTAGAAGTGGTGCGACTGAGGTAACAATGGACGAAATTGGTGTGATTATGGACCACATCCAGAAAGAAGCTGGAAATACGGCTGATATTATTTTTGGAGTTGGGTCTGATGAAGAATTGGGCGATGCAGTAAGCGTTTTGGTTATTGCAACTGGTTTTTCAAATGATAACAAAAAACATTCTGGAGTAACTGAGACGATTAAATATTCTTTGGAAGACAGACCAAGTCCTTCCAGACATAGAGAATCTCCGTTCAAAAGCAGAGCTCAGGAAGAAACTAAACAACAGACAGAATCGGGAAAGAATTTTTTTCGTTTAGAAGATGATGACGATTTTGGAACTTCTAATTTTCCAACTAATTCGGTTGCGGAAAGTCTTGTAGAAGAGCCAATGACAGAAATCGAAATCATCGAAAATGAGGAAATCATGGATTTCTCAAATGATTATAATTCTAATAAAGGAAAACAAGAATACAACCTTTTCACTTTCGAGGAAGAGAGTTATGAAGAATTAGATTTGGAAGCGCAATCTTTTTCTTTTGAAGTAGAAGACAAGCCAAAAGCATCTTTCAAAGAAGAGGAAATCGAGAAGCCTGTTGAAGTAACTTTCACAATCAATGAGCCTGCCGTTGAAGAAGAATTTCCGGTAATTGAAAAACAAGTTATTTCTGAAATCAAAGATTCGGTAATTGAAGAAACTCCAATCAGAGAAGAAATCGTTAACGACATCATCGAAGAAAAAGTTGAAGAACCAACAAGATTTTCTTTCGCTGTAGAAACTAAGGAAGAAATTGTAGAAGAGAAAAAATCTGAACCAGTTCAGGAAACTGAAAGTGGATTTACGTTTTTCAACAAAACTCCGGATTCTTCAAAAGCTATGGAAAGAAGAAACAAGTTGAGAGAATTCAATTCCCGTTACCAGCAATTGGATAATGAGAATGTTTTTGAAACAGTTCCGGCTTTCAAGAGAAAGAACATCAATATCGATGGTTCTAATGCATCAGACCAGAATATCAACACTTATTTGTCTGATAATAACGGAAGTATGCAGTTGAGAGAAAACCGTTTTCTTAATAAAGATGTAGATTAAAATTATGAGTTTAGAAACTATAATAAGCGAAGCCATAAAAACGGCGATGAGAGAAAAAGACCGTGTGGCTCTGGACTCTCTGAGAGCAGTGAAAGCGCAGATTCTTTTGTTACAAACCGAAGCTAGAGGTGCTGAAGTTTCAGAAGAACAAGAGATTGCGATTTTGCAAAGAATGATAAAGCAGAGAAAAGATTCTTATGAGCAATTTATGGCTCAGGGAAGAACTGACCTTGCTGAAGTGGAAGAAGCACAGTCCAAAGTGATTGAAAAGTTTCTTCCAAAACAATTATCTGCTGAAGAATTGGAATCAGAAATCAAGAGAATTATTTCTGAAACCGGAGCAGAAACTATTAAAGACTTAGGAAAAGTAATGGGCGTTGCCTCCAAAGTATTAGCCGGAAAATCAGACGGAAAGAGTATTTCCGAAATGGTGAAAAAGTTACTTACCTAAATATAAATGATGGTTGATAAACGATAATTGATAATCATTGGCTTTGCCGAATCTTCGATTTCATCATTTATAAATTATCATTAATTACCCACGGATATACTTAATTTGCATATCGATTTGATTAAACCTTGAATTTTCGGATTCAAGGTTTTTTGTTTAAAAATCAGTCAAAATGTCTCAATAGATTTTCGGAATGATTTTAATAGAATGATAAATAAGATAATCAAAATATTATTTGATTAAATTTGCAATTCGAATTAACCTAAAATATATTTTAATATGTATCCAGCAGATTTAGTATTGCCAATGAAGGCAGAACTTACAGATAAAGGGTTTGCAGACCTTACAACACCAGCACAAGTTGACGAAGCGCTTAAACAAAGCGGAACAACATTATTAGTAATCAACTCCGTTTGCGGGTGTGCAGCAGGAGCGGCAAGACCAGGCGTTTTGTACTCTTTGACAGGCGAGAAGAAGCCAGACCATTTGGTTACAGCTTTCGCAGGATTTGATACGGATGCGGTTGCAGAAGCTAGAAGATTGTTAGCACCGTTTCCTCCAAGTTCGCCAGCTGTGGCACTTTTCAAAGATGGCGAGTTGGTGCATATGTTAGAGAGACACCATATCGAGGGTAATCCTGCAGGCGCAATTGCTGCGAATCTTCAGGCTGCTTTTGACGAGTACTGTTAAGAAAAATAGAAAGACCAAAATAGAAAATATTTTGGTCTTTTTTTATGAAATCATACTTGGCGTTTTTTTGATAATCCAGTGATAGCGGGTGATAGAATATCATTTCTAATAAATAATATAAATCTATTGATGAAAAGTTCGGAAATAAGCTTTCAAACTTTTCATTATTTTTTAAATTTGCAAAAAAGTAAAAATGTCAGATCAAGCAAGTTATTTGTTTTCTACCAGAACCAGCCACGAGTTGGCAGAAAAAATCGCTCAGGCTTATGGGCAGCCTTTAGGGCAAATTAATATTCAGCATTTCAGCGACGGAGAATTCGAGCCAGTCTTGGAACAATCCGTTAGAGGCGCACGTGTTTTCCTCATTGCTTCTACCTTTCCACCAGCGGATAATTTGTTGGAACTGTTATTAATGATAGATGCAGCGAAAAGAGCATCAGCCAAAAACATTACGGTTGTAATTCCATATTACGGTTTGGCGAGACAAGACAGAAAAGACAAACCAAGAGCGCCCATCGGAGCAAAATTGGTAGCCAATCTTTTGACTGCTGCGGGAGCAACCAGAATTATGACAATGGATTTGCACGCAGACCAGATCCAAGGATTCTTCGAGATTCCTGTTGACCATTTGTACGCATCTACTATTTTTGTAAAGTATATTCAATCCCTTGCTCTTGACAATTTGACGATAGCCTCTCCGGATATGGGAGGTGCAAAAAGAGCGAAAAATTATGCAGGTCATCTTGGAGCAGACGTTGTAATCTGTTATAAAGAAAGAAAAAAAGCCAATGTTGTAGAAGAGATGTTCCTGATTGGTGATGTTAAAGATAAGAACGTGATTCTGATTGATGATATGATTGATACGGCTGGAACGCTTTGCAAAGCAGCAGATATCCTAATGGAAAAAGGAGCAAAATCTGTAAGAGCAATGGCAACACACGGCGTTCTTTCTGGTAAAGCTTTTGAAAATATCGAGAATTCTCAACTTTTGGAAGTGATTGTCACAGACTCTATTCCGCAAAAAACAGAGAAATCTTCAAAAATAAGAGTGCTTTCTTGCGCAGAATTATTTGCTGACGTGATGAATATGGTACACGAGCACAAATCTATAAGTGAGAAGTTTATTATTTAAAAAAAATTAATATCTTTGCACCCTTAAAATAATTTTTATACAAAATGAAATCTATTACAATTCAAGGTACAAAAAGAGAAAGCGTGGGCAAAAAGTCTACTAAAGCTTTACGTGATGCTGAATTAGTTCCTTGTGTTGTTTACGGAGGTGGTGAGCCATTGAACTTCTCTGCAGAAGAGAAAGCTTTCAAAGGTTTGGTATATACTCCTGAAGCACACACGGTATCTTTGGAAGTTGACGGAAAAACAATCCCTGCTGTTCTTCAGGACATTCAGTTCCACCCACTTACAGATAGAATTATCCACGCTGATTTCTATCAGCTAGCTGATGACAAACCAGTTATCATGGAAGTTCCTGTAAGAATCACTGGTCGTTCCAAAGGTGTTGTTGCCGGTGGTGTTCTTAGACAAACCTACAGAAAACTAAAAGTAAAAGCGATCCCAGCTAACTTGCCAGACGAGATTGTTGTGGATATTACTGCTCTTAAGATTGGAAACAAATTCTATGTAGAAAGTCTTAAAAATGACAAATATTCTTTCATGCACCCAGACAACGCAGTAGTAGTTGCTGTTAAGATGTCTAGAAATGCTAGCAAAAATGCTGCAGCAGGACAAGATGATGAGGATGAAGAAGAAGTAGCAGTAGAAGGTGCAGCTGATGCGGCTCCAGAAGCTTCTGCAGAATAATAATTAGATTTATTATACTCAAAATATTAGCCGGCTCGTTTTAAACGAGCCGGCTTTTTTTGTTTTTATACGTCAAGTTCTGGCGTTTCCTTATTCTAGATTTGTTCATAAATATATTAGATTATGGACAATATTACTCAACAAAGAATTCAAAAACTTCACCCATCTGTTCGAGATGAGGTAACCCATATCATCAGAGAATGTGATCTGGCACTTACCGGTCGGGCAAAAATCAGAATTACACAAGGTCTTAGATCCTTCAAGGAACAAGATGAGTTTTATGCGATTGGACGAACAAAGTCTGGTAAAAAAGTAACAAATGCAAAAGGAGGGCAAAGCATTCATAATTACGGATTGGCAGTCGATATCTGCCTTATTATCGATAGAAAAACTGCGAGTTGGGATACAGCAAAAGATTGGGACAATGATAAAGTGGCTGATTGGTATGAATGTGTAAAAATCTTTGCAAAATATGGTTGGGAATGGGGCGGAAATTGGAAAAATTTCAAAGACCTTCCGCATTTTGAAAAAAAAAGTATCAAAACTAAAAATAAAGAAATGAAAACCAACTGGCGAAATCTCATCAAACTTCCAAGAGATAAAGCAGGTTATATTATTTTTTAAAATCAATTTTTATCACGACGAGTTCTGTCGCGACCCGCACCTACTTTTGTAATATCAAAAAACAAAAGAAATGAAAAAGGTAACTATACTTTCTTTAGACGGTGGCGGAATCAGAGGGATTATTTCCTGTATTATTCTGCGTTATTTGGAAGAACTTTTACAGCAAAAAGATCATCCGAATGCCAAACTAGGTGATTATTTTGATATGATAGCGGGAAGCAGTACAGGCGGGATCCTAGCCTCTGTTCTTCTTTATCCGGATGACAATAAAAAAGCCAAATATTCCATGAAAAAAGCATTTGAACTTTATACGGAAAAAGGCGAAGATATCTTTACCGTTTCTCTGTGGGA
This sequence comes from Epilithonimonas zeae, assembly GCF_023278365.1. Classification (NCBI taxonomy): domain Bacteria; kingdom Pseudomonadati; phylum Bacteroidota; class Flavobacteriia; order Flavobacteriales; family Weeksellaceae; genus Epilithonimonas; species Epilithonimonas zeae. Next base: position 3,044,749 of record NZ_CP075338.1, read on the forward strand.
GAATCTTTTTAATCCATTTGGTTTGTTTAGTGAGAAAATTTCGCAGGATAATTTGGAAAGACAATTGAGTGATTTTTTTGAAGATTTGGAACTTAAAGATTTTATAAAACCTTCGCTCATTACCAGTTATGATATTGAGAATAGAAAAGCAAAACTCTTTAATACAATCAATGCCAAGCAAAACCAACAGAACTTTCTTGTAAAAGATATTTGCAGAGCTACTTCAGCAGCGCCAACTTATTTCTCACCTGCTCAGATTAAGTCTTCTTATGGTCAGACTTTTAGTTTGATAGATGGCGGAATGTTTGCCAATAATCCTGCTTTATGTGCTTATGCAGAAGCCAGAAAAATTCCTTTTGCAGATCTATTTGAAAATCCTGAAAAACCCAATTATCCTACAGTGAATGATATGATGATTGTTTCTCTGGGAACAGGTACGGAAATGAAATCTTATCCTATTAATAAATATAAAAATGCTGGGAAATTAGCTTGGATAGGACCAATCATTGATATTCTACTTTCTGCCAACGCAGAGACAGTGGATTATCAATTGAACCAAATGTTTATGACTTTGGGAAAACGAAACAGGCAGAACTATTACAGAATCAATCCTTCCTTGAAAACCGCTTCTCCCGAGATGGATAATGTCAAGAAGAAAAACATTGAAGCTTTGATACAGGCAGGTTTGTGTTATGTGGAAGAGAATAATGAATTGCTGAATCAAATCGCTGAAAAATTAATTAAAAATAAAATATAAATTTTAAAAGCGACGAGTTTTGACGCTTCTGCAAGATATCTTTGATTTATAGAAAAAGAGAAACAAAATACAAATGATGAAAACAAAGATTAATATTTATTACGTCAAGTTCTGACGCCAGCGACAACTACTTTTGGATTATAATTAAGGCCTCAATTTAATCAAAATCACTTTTACGAAACCCCAATAATATCAGCAAAAATAGCTGGTAAGGACAACTATTACCCAAACACAAAACATCATATGGAAACACCAACAGAAAAATTAACAGAAGAATCCTCTCAAAGCCCGATCTACAGCATCGAATGGGAAGATATTGAAAACGAAGAATTAGACTATGACTTCTATCTGGATGAGATTGAAACTTTTTTCAGAGAAGACTTTGAGAATGATATTATTAACTAACCTAAAAATTTTAAGATATGAAATAGAAACGCGAATAAAAAATAGAAGATTGTAAAATAATATAATAATGAATTAAAAAAAACCAAATGGAAAACGATTTAGAAGAAAAAAATTACATACCAAATCAGGTGATTTCGAAAGATAGTCTAAAAACCTATTTTGAAAACGGGGATACGCCTGATGAACAAAATTTCTGGGAATGGCAAGATTCTTATTGGCACAAAAATGATCCTAACGATGTCATCCCATCAGAAAGACTTGACTTATCTGGGAAAGCTGATAAAAATGCTACAAATTTGGATGGAGACAATGTGCAAAGTTGGAGAACAAAACTTAATATCCAAGATAATGTTCAGAGTATACCCGTATCCGGCACGCAAAGCGGAATAGTTAATAATGAAAATTTACAGGAACTTGGAGGTGCAGATAAAACGATTAACAAAGTAAGGATTGGAAAAGGCTCGGGTAATACAACGGTTATCATAGAGGATAGTACCTCTGTAGGAGATTCTGCTTTATCTTCAAATACAACAGGAAAAAACAATACTGCGATAGGAATGTATGTTTTAAATGCAAATACATCAGGCAGTTTCAATGCGGGATTAGGCGATTATGCATTATATTCCAATGTCACAGGTGTTTGGAATAGTGCTTTAGGGTCATCTGCATTATTAAATAATACATCAGGGCAAAGGAACGTTGCTACTGGATCTGCGTTGTATTGGAATACTATAGGAAATAGAAATACTGGAATAGGAATCAGCGCAGGCTATGCAAATGTCTCAGGATCAAATAATACTTATTTAGGAAGTTCCGCAGGTTATGACAATGGATTGGGAAGTTATAACGTAGCTGTAGGTAATGCTGCAATGGCTATATCTACAAGTGGTTACACTTCTGGAGGCTCAACTGTTAATTTAAATAGAAACGTATTCATTGGATCTATGATCCAAGGTTTAGCAGATTTAAATGATACTTTAGCAATTGATAACAAAGGAGCAACTGTCACACAAGCAGCTAATGCATTGATTTATGGAGGATTTTCAGTTGCGAACAGATTTGTGAAAATTAATGGAGCGTTATCAACCAATCCAGCTAATACACCAAATGCTGATGGTGATGCGACTTTTACTAAAAGAGTAGTTGCTAAAGCAGACGGAACTTTTGGCTTTGCGACAGATATTACTCCCGCTATTACTATTACATCAACATCTACAACAAAGATTAGACTGACCTCAGATTTTATAAGTAGTAATGTAACTAGAGCCAATGTGCCAACATTTAACTTTAACGTAGAAACTGGAAAGTTCTATAAAATCAAAATTCTTGGAGCGTATAGCTCAGTTGCTACTACAACAGGCGGTTCTATCGGTTTTGTTCTTGGTAATGGCGCAGCAGGAAGTATTTTTGGATCTGTTAAGATGAATATTGTTCACACCAATACAGCTGCACCAGAACAGGTAATTACTGCAATTGATTCTAATTCTGCAACAGTAAGAAGTTTTGCAACATCTACGGGAGTTGGTACTATCAATATGCCGGAAATGATCATCGCAGAATTAATTTTCGAATGTACTACGCCTGGAGTATTTAATGTACAATGGGCTTCAGAGATAGCAAACAACAATGCAACGCTTTTGAAGAACACCCTTTTAGAAATCACAGAAATTTAAATTTTATTAAAAATAAGTAAGGCAAAATTCAATTAAAATTAATTGAACAGCCCAAACTATGTCCTAATATAAACACCAAAATAATTTAAAATAAATAAAATGAACGATTCAACAAATATAAATAATGTACAGGCTGTATCTAATCCTGCTACACAAACGCTCTTCAGATTTGTAAGCCTTAGAAATCCGCAGCTTACAGAAGTGGTGAAGGAAAACTTAGGTTTTGTTAAAAGACCAAAAAATATTAAAGGTATCTTCGATACACAAATAGAAATTTGGGCAGTGACAGAGCCAAAATCGACAATTAAATTTCAAGAGCTTGAAATAGCTGCAGCTAATTTTGAATTAGAAGCTTTTAAAAAAGAAAAGGAGGTAGAGAATATTAATTCGGATTATTTTTCAATAGGTAAATCTTTATCAAAAAATCAAGTTGTTGACCCTATAGTAATAGAAAGAGTTGCTAGTTTGCCTAAACTTACAGATGCTTCCTTAACAACCCTTTGGAATAATTTGATTTATCAAGTTGTTACACAAAAAGATTTTTACATAAAAGAAGCAATAATTCAGACTCTCAAAGCAATAGACTATATTGAGGTTTACAAAAAATATAGATATCAGGATGTTGCTATTGAAAAACTTAATGAAGCTAAAAATGCTAAAGTAATATTGCCAGCTAAGCTTTTTGTAGAGGAAGCATCAGTGGAAGATGACGAAGATAACATTTTTACGGTTCAAAAATCGAAAATAGCAAGTGAGGATCGTATTGGAGGCGAGAGAAATTCAAAAATCGGTGCTTCAGTTTTCCCAAAAATGCTTTCTACAAAACAAGAAAGTAGGTTAAGACTAAATGCCGAAAAAAATCTAAAACAGAGCATTGCTTCTATTAAAAAATCTGATTTACAAACTCTTAAGAGAGAGCTGGAAAAGCTACAAAAGAGCTACAATAAATCTTACCAACAAGCATACAATGATGAAATGGTAAGATATCAAATTGAAATTCAGCCTATTATTGATAACAATAATAAAATCCTGGAAAATATAGAATCAACTTTTGGTGCAGAAATAACTTCAAGAGAAAAAAGATCAGCCTATAATCGAGTAGAATTAAAAGAGGTCCCGGAGTTTCAGTTCAATTATAGGAATGAAATCAACTTTGCTGATTTAAAATCACAATTAAGTTTAAAATCGCTAAATACCTTTCTGGAATTATTTACAGAATTTAATGTGTCACCAATTTCTGATAAACAAACAGATAGTGATTTGCAAACATCGTTTATCAATTCTGATACTTCAATGCGTATTGATAATACTACATTCGAATTATTGGAAGACTATCATTCTTATGAGAAAGTTTTTGAAAGATTAGATGATGCCATCTCTGTGGAATCTCAAGCCCTATTGTCTATCTTAGAAAGACCGCAGAAGCAGTATGTAAATTTAGCCGGGGTAATCGTTCCAATCTCTAAAACTAAGCTTGTTACACCGGGAGGTTACAGTTTGTTATCATACTACAAAGAATCTGTCATTGGTTACAATTCTTTTTTAAATTTTAGTTTTGAAGTCGATAATGCTTCTTGGTCTCTGGCTTATGCAAAAATTTCAGCGTTAGCGGATGAGAATGAAATTGAAGAAACATTTACCAATTTATCAGTTGTTGATAATATGATTACTCTTCCTCCTGTTTTTGTTGATAAATTTAAGAGTGTATCTTCAATAAAGATTGAGCTTTATTTTGATAATGATAGAGAATGTGTCTTAGAATTAGGCGATTTGACTAATAACCATAATTACATCGGGGTTCTTAGTTTTGACTCAAACCTTAGTAGAAAAACAGCTAAAACAGACGTTGGAAGTACCAATACTTTCACACCAAAACGTTTCGGTGTACGCCGACTTGGTATTGCAGATTATCTTAAAGTAGAACAATCAGTTCACGCATATGTTCCAGGAGAAGTTTCGAATATTGAAAATGTTATGGCAAGCGAGTTGAGACACAAATCCTCGGTAAGATCTGTTAAAACAGAAGACACCCAGACAGATGCAACTTCTACGGAAACAGAGCATATTTCTGATACGACTACAGCTACTAGAAATGATATGCAGAGTGAGGTAGCAAGAGAATTGGATAAGCAGCAGAGCTTTGCTTCACACGCCAATTTCAGCAAAAATGCGGTTTGGACAATTGATGTAGGAGCTAGTTATGCTAATAATACAGCTCAGCATGATAGTACTAGACAAGCAGTTCAGAAATCGCAGGAAGTTACAAATAGGGCTTTAGATAGGATTGTTTCCAAAGTCTCTCAAGAAAGGATTAGAAAGATAACAAATGAATTTGTAGAGGAGAATATTCATGAGTTCGATAACAGAGATGGAAAAGAGCATATCTCAGGCGTTTACAGATGGGTAGATAAGAAAATGAAAAATCAAATCTACAACTATGGAAAGAGGATGATGTTTGAGTTTATGATTCCCGAGCCGGCTCGTTTACACAGATTAGCTAATGCTGGAGAGATTCTTACAGCACCGCAAGATCCCAGAAAAGCAACTGGTCAATGGAACATGGCCAATGCAAATGTAGATGAAACAATTTTGCAGTACTGGGCTGATGTATATAATGTGAAACTCACGGAAACTCCTGTGAAAACTGTCAATCAACACATCGACTATGAATACTTCAAACTTGACGGCGATCAGGGTCAGAGATTTAAAGTGCTGACCTTTCCGGAGAATTATGCTGCAAAATCTGTAAAAGTTTCCTATGGATATGAGTTTGGGAGAATGGTGGTAAGTAATTTTAAAGGTGGAGATATATCATTGCCTTATGTAGGAGGAGGTTCTATAGACAATAGTTTTACTGTAGATGGACTAAATATAGAAAACAGTTTTGCATTTAAGTACCAAGGTTTTGGTGTAGATTCTTTCAACGTCACATTTGATCTCGTTTGTGGGCTCTCCGATACTTACATCAATTCCTGGAAACAACTGCAGTTTGATAATATTATTGCAGCTTACATGCAGGCTGATGCAGATTTCCAAAAGATAAAAGAAGAGCAGGAAGCCACCCAGACAGACAAAACCCAAAACTTCTACCGGGATATGGAGGAAGTGGTTCTGAAGCACAACTGCATTGCTTATCTGTTGCAGGATTACTTGGCAATTTTAGGGCGCAGGTCTACAAGTGGTACCAATATGGAAAATTTCCAGGTCATGTTGGATGCAGATTTGGACTCTTATGCTGCTTTGGTCAAGTTCATGGAGCAAGCCTTTGAGTGGACCATTATGGATTACACCTTCTACCCATATTATTGGGCAGACAGAGCCAACTGGCAGGAGATGTACATTACAGAAAGTGTGGACCCATTATTCAGAAACTTCCTGCAGGCTGGTATGGGACGTGTGATTGTAACCGTGAAACCAGGTTTTGAGGACGCAGTTCAGTTCTTTATGAATACTGGTAAGATCTGGAATGGCGGCGAAGTCCCTGTAATTGGCGATCCAATGTATTTGAGTATTGTAGACGAATTACGTGAGCCGGCTGGCAAGCCACAAGGCAAAGCGTGGATCACAAGAATCCCTACAACGTTGAACATTTTGCAAGCCAGATCTATCGGGTTGGAAGTAATTGACGCATTACCAATCTCCAAGGAAAACCCTGAAGATTTTGAAGTTCCTTCGGAAGTAGAAACTGCGAGTGCTTTTGGTGAACCGAAAGATGTGGTTTTGACGGGGAGTACGAAGCCTACAACCTTATCACAAAAATAAAATTTCTTAAAAATGGCGGTGTCTAAAAGCACCGCTTATTTTTCAATTTTAACTTTAAAATTTAAAAAAATGAAAGCAGCAAAAGCATTAGGCTTGTCAAGAATGAAAGAAAATAAGGAAAAAGAACCTCCAAAAGAATATATCGAGGGTTATATTTGGTGCGACAAAAACCAAAATAATTTTACGGATGGAGTGTTGAGGTATGGACAAAATGAAATTTATTCGCTTCTAGAATTCACACAATATGCTATTGGAAAGATAGCAAAAATAGAAGTGTCAAACAGAACCAATGGAAATTTATTAGAAACAAAATCATTTAAAATTACGTCTAAAAAAATGATAATAGGTTTTGATGAAGAGAAAATATTTAATTCTTGTGATGGAGAAACAATTAATTTCTTTGCAATAAAGATGCTTGTAGAAAACCAGTTCTTTTACCCAGATCCTAAATATCTCAATATGAATCTCAAAATTCATTTTGTGGTTTTAGTGCCCAAAATTATGAACAAACTTGGATGGAAAATGGCAGAAAAATCTCAAATAGAGTGGTTTGAAGGTAAAGCCAATAATTATCCTTGGGAATCTGAACCTGGTATTAATTACTTCACATTAGGAGGTTTAATGCATTTTGATAGGTTTAAGGATTTTTATAATAAACATCTTAATGATTGGAAAACCGAAAAATCGATTAATGTTTTAAAAGGAGAAATAATTAAAATGCAAAAAGATGGAATAATAGAATTTCCAACTGTAGCGAATCCTAAAACAGAGTTTGGTACCTTTTCAGGAGAAGTTAATGAAAAAGTAATAAAACCCGATGAATTGAATGGAAAAGAAACAATAGAAAAAATGCCATTATTTGAAAAATATTATTTTAAAAATGTTCCATACAAAGAATCAAAATTAAATAGTCTAGATGATTTTTTCGGGGCAATAGCCAATTGCAATCTTAGGTTTTCTGCCAAAGGCTTTCTCCATTACCAGAACGGAAAAATTATGGTAGAGATTAAAAAAATTGCAGTTTATATAAAAGATGGGTTTGATTTTGTGGATGGTGATGCTTTAATAAGTCAGCCTTTAGGTTTTTGGACTTATAAAAACAAATCTGCCTCCAAAACAGGTTTTTCAAATTCTGAGATTAATAATAAATCTTATAGAGATTATAGATATGATACACATAAGGGGAGTGATGGTTACAGATATTCTAATCTTTATCTGTATGATGCAACTTATACTATGTTCAATTTAAAATAATTTCTAAAGTTTGACAGAATTTCTTACTAAACTTTTTTATTTTTGTTAAAAGTTTAATTTATGAAAAAAATCCTTATCGCTATTTTTATTTTTAGTTTAGTTTGTTTTGGTATTTACAGCTTTTTTAGTCAAAAAGAATTTCTACATTCTAGAAAAAGTCCTGATGGAAAATACATCGTAGAAATTTATAAAGAAAAAAGTTTTTTTGCTGCGCCAGGAGACGGCGGTATTAGTGGTAGCTTGGGATATATTAAACTATTAGATGAAAATGGAGATAAAATTGGAGACACTTCAGATTGCCCCCCCTTTTTTTTAAGTGATATTGAGCTTGATTGGGAAATAGGAAAGAATAAATATATTTCCTATACAAAAGGAGAAGGGATTAATTTAAAAACAGGTAAATGCAATTAATGAATTGAAGCGAGACCCAGATTCACATACTTTAATGGTTCGATAGCGCGGATTTGTAATTCGTGCTTTTTCATAATAATTAAAATAAAAGCAGTAACACAATGTGTTATTGCTTTTTTTAGTATTTTCGAGTATAGATGTTGGAACAGTCACGGATTGCAAATCCGCGACATCGGGTATTAAAGAGAAACCCAGAATTAGTTAGTATAAAATGAGAAAAATAAACTTATTTCTTTTCTTCATAATTTGTAATGTTGTTTTTGCACAAGATTTAGATACTTATCGATTAAATTATTGTTTGAAAAAATGCAAAATTTATTCGAAAGAATTAATAGATAAGAAAAATAAAAATGATGCTGTTCCTTCGTATATGATAGGAACGCCTAAATTTTCCAAAATGTTTTCAATAAAAGAGGATGACAGAATGAAGATTTATCCATTTAATAAATATGATTCTATTTATGTGACAAATCCAATATTAATAGAAAAAATACAAGAGCCAAGAAATTATTTAGATAAAAAATACCATAAATCATTGAGATTACTATCTAAAGATGAAAAAAATAAATTATCGGATATTTTATTTAATTATCATAAAACTTACGATTTATTTAGAATTAGTGTAAAAGGTCAAATTGGATGCGATTGTGTTTATTTGGAATACCCTCAAATGATATTACTTTTTATGAAAAATGGGAGATTTGAAAAATACATTGCTTTTCCTGATGATGGATGGGATAGATATAATTTTTCAGATGGACAATACAATAATTTTGATTGGTCAGAAAACAAAGAAAGTATGATTTTGGATATGTTTAAAAAAGACATTCTTCCTGACCAAAATTGTAAAACGCCAGTCTATAATCCGCCACCTCCAGAAAAAAAATAATATTTAAACCGCAACAACAAGTTGCGGTTTTTTTATGCTGAAAAATTGAAAACTTTCTTGAAAATAAGGGACGTGTAATTGTAACCATGAAGCTTCCCCGATAGCGCGGATTTGCAATCCGTGCTTTTATACAATCAAAAACAAAGCAGTAGTATAATGTGTTATTGCTTTTTTAATATTTTCGTGAATTGATGTTGGAAACAGTCACGGATTGCAAATCCGCGCCATCGGGTAATATGATTGATTCTGTCGAAGGATTTGCACAATTCTATATAACTTTATGCTCATTTGATAAATCCTTTGATAAGAAAAAATTAGCTCAAAGTTTTGGATATATTGAATCCTGTACAAAAGAAGTTTCAGAAATATTTCTGGATGGTCTTTTAAGTTTAAGAACGCACCCGAATTCTACTGTTTTTAAAGCAACAAAAGACCCTGAACCAACAATAGTACCTGCCTCCCAAGTAGCAGAAAATAGTAAAAACGCAGAAAAAATTATGAACGCAATAAAAAAAATATTTGAATGAAAAATTTAAAATGGTTTTGGAGAATTAATTACATTATAACCCTTTATAGTTTAGTCTTATTGTCTGGAGAGATTGTAGACTCTATTCTTGGCTATGATAAAAATGGCTATAGTTTCACACAAAAATATAGTAAATACTATATGATAGGCAATAACGATTTTATTAGTGTTTTCTTTTTTTGTATAGAATGGCTTCAAATAACATTGGTTTTAATTATTTTAATTTGGAAAAAGCAAGAAAGAACAAAATGGAACTGGCTTTACTTTATTTTATTAATGTTTTTAGCATTGGTGAAAATTCTTTTTTATTTTGTTGCTGCACTTGGCTTTGCGACAGGGGAAGCTTAAATACTTTTATTTGGATACCGATATCGAAAATATATGATTTGTTCGAAAGAAAAAAAGAACTTACTAAGATTCAAAAAGAAAAAAAAATAGATGCGCAAAAAAATATTATTCTAAAAAAATTTAAGGAATGGTATATCGTCAACTATGGAACAGGTAATTATAATTCTTGGAAACTATCAATTGAAAAGAGATATCCAGAGTTTAAATAATTTTTATCATGAGAGCCAATATTCTAATTTTATTTCTAATTTTCATTCCTTTTATAGTGTTTTCTCAAGATGAGAATTTGACAAATTATAGAAATTTATATTGTGTGAAAAATTGCAAACAATATAAATATGAACAAGAATATATTAAGCAAAATAATCCATCTCTTCCTCCAAGGAAAGGAGTTTATCCAAAATTCAAACGTATTTTTTCAATTCCTTTAGAACAAAGGAATGAGATTTATCCTTTCAATAGATATGATTCTATTTATATAGCGTCTCCTAACTATATAGTAGAAAGAGAAGAAAAAAGGAATTATTTGGATAAAAAGTATCATAACTCAATAAGACAAATATCTTTGAATGAACGAGATAAATTGTCGGATATTTTGTTTAATTATTATGAATTAAATTCTTTTGGCGCAAAAACAGGCTTGTTCAATCCTGAAGATGAGGATTATTGTATTCAATCCAGATATCCAAAATTTATTTTGTTATTTATGAAAAATGGGAAATTTGAAAAATATATTGCTTTTCCTGACGAAGGATTTAATAGATATAATTTCACAAGTAAAGACTATTACCAAAATTTTGATTGGTCATATGACAAAGAAGATATGATTTTGGAAATATTTAAAAAAGATATTCTTCCTGAAGAAAAATGTAAGAAATAATTATTTAAGTATAAAAAAACCGCAACGGAATGGACTGCCCCCCCCCAAAAAAGTTAGACACTTTTTAGGGGCATTTTATTTTGGGAATATCAAATATAGTTTATCATTTAAGTTGAGCCCGACCGGCTCAACAGGCTTTACTGTAATCTGGATAGCGCGGATTTGCAATCTGTGCTCTTCACATACTAAAAAGTAAACAATGATCAACTAATCATGGCTTTTTCATGTCTATATTTACAGCAAATAAAAGCACAAATAATGTCAACAAAATACAAAATAACGGAAATAGAAAAAGCATATTTCATAACAATCACAACAGTCGGCTGGGTAGATATATTCACAAGACTCAATCAAAAATATGTCATTATAAATACCTTGAAACATTGTCAAGAAAATAAAGGACTTGTAATCTTTTCATATTGTTTAATGCACAGCCACTTGCATTTATTTTGCAGATTCCACATTTTCATTAGCAGAAATAATGAGGGACTTCAAAAAATTTACCTCAAAGAAGATTGTACAAACTATATTAGAAGAGCCTGAAAGCCGAAGAGAATGGATGCTAGAATACTTCAAAAAATCCTGCGAACACTTGTCACGACCACAGACCTATAAAATTTGGCAAGAAGGTTATCATGCAGAAGAAGTTTTTTCCAATCGATGGATCAAAGAAAAAATCAACTATATCCATCAAAATCCAGTGAACGAAAAAATAGTCACCGAAGCTGAAAATTACTATTTCAGTTCCGCAAGAAATTATGCAGATTTGGATAGCGCATTGGAAATTGAAGTGGTATTTATTGGATAGTAAAAGTCACGGATTGCAAATCCGCGCCATCGGGAGAATGGTTGGTTGTCCCTATTAAAGGACCAAAGGGTAAAATGACTACAATGACCCAATGGCAAAAATTGGAAAATGGTAAATTATATTTAAAAACAATTAAAATATTTTAAAAATGGAGCAATATTATAGTAAATACTCAGATGAAATGCTAATAAAAGAGTGGGAAGAAGGTTACGATTTAGATGAATCTGTCTTTTTTGTTTTAGGAGAATTAGAGCGAAGAAAACACCCTAAAACTAAAGAATTTTGTTTGGAAGTACTAAATAGAGATTTAGGATTTGATGAATATTTTGTTTCTTCAGCAATGAATAGTTTATATTCTTATGATGAAGAATCTGCAATTTTATATGCCAAAGAACACTATAAAGATTTCCATATTTATTCTTTAGGTAGTTTACTTTCTTTACTTTGGGTAGATTCTGAACAGAAGAAATCTCAAAACAAAAGAGAGTTAATAAAACTTATTAAAGAGTATTTAAAATCCCTAAAAAAACAAGAAATATCAGAGATTCAAAAAGATTATGATGAATTTATGAAAACATATAAAGATATTTAAAATTTAAGCAGTCAGAAATGGCTGCTTTTTCGTGTAAATTTGCCAATTGTATGGACTTCGGGCAAAGGATTACATAAGGCTTTGGATAAAAAAATAAATTATGAAACAAATAATAGTTACAAGGAAAAAAAATCAAGATTTGAGTATTTTGAAAGTATTATCTATTTTTCGCGATAGAAATTTAATTACTTCATTAGAAGAAATAGGATACTATATGAAAATGTATGAAAACAACGATGAGGTTATTGTAGAATCTAATGAAGAAGATTTAGATGATATTGTTAGGAATCTCACCAATGAAGGTGTTAATTTTATAATTAAATGAAAAATAAAGAATATTTTAAAAAGATTAGAAAAAATGGAAAGACCAGATAGCGTGGATTCGCAATTTACCATTTTCACAGAATAATAATAAAAGCAGTAGCACAAGATGTTACTGCTTTTTCATTTAACGTATGTCTATTTTACATTGTAGCGACTTAGTTTTCATTTATTACGATATTGTTTTCTATTGTCTCATGAACATTTTCCATTCCCTTAACTCTGTTATCACTTACATCAACTTTGTTTTATATAATGTCGATATAATTTTATATTGTCTCAGTATTGTTTTCCATTACATCAATTTTGTTTTCACTTTCATCACTTTAATTTTCATTTACGATAATGTGATACCAAAAACCAAAACAATGATCAACATATAAAACAATCTTACTATCTTTAAACAAAAACACACAATGCTAAATCTCAATCTCAAACCCATCTTCGAAGCCCGCGGAATAGAAAGACCATACACCTATCTCGTAAAAGCTGGCATCTCACGCGCAACAGCCCATAACATTCTCAGTAGCAAAACCCGTGTCTTCCGCTTAGACCACATAGAACTGCTTTGCAGAGTCCTCAATTGTGAACCCAATGATTTACTCGCTTATACTCCAGATGCTAAACCCATTCTTCCAGAAACACATCCGCTCAATAATCTGAGACAAGAAGTGATTTCTCAGACAAGTATGAAAGATTCTTTAGCCAACATTCCATACAAAGAACTCAAAGCGTTGACCTCCCAGTTATTGGAGAAAAAGTAAGATAAAATTTATCCACAAATCCAAAACACGACACCTTTTGTCGCATTTAGAATTTATATTTGTGTAACAAAATTTAAAAACGAAATATCCTTAGAACCATCAATGAAAAAAGATTTCTATTTAACCAGATATGCCCTCATCATCAAGAGATTGGAACGTTCGCCGGCAACCTATCCCGAGATAGAATCCTATCTCCTTAACTCTTTTGAGTTTCAGGATGCCAACATCGTGAGCTATTCCATTCGTACTTTGCAGAGGGATATCAAGGACATTGCGAATCTTTTCAATTTTGATATTCACAACAAGAAAAAAGGTGATAACCGTTACTATATAGAAAGCCGCCCGGTAATGGAAGTCGACGAGTATAACCAACGTCTGTTAGAGTCTTTCCAAATCATGAACGCAGTCAATTCCCAACCGGATCTTGCACAGTTTGTTTATCCGGAAACACGAACGCCCAGAGGTATTCAGAATTTCTATGATCTCCTTTTTGCCATCAGAAACAAAAGAATTTTGGAGTTCCAACACTTCAAATACAAAGACCAAAGCATCACGTCCAGAAAAGTTCATCCGTATGCTCTCAAAGAATCCAAAGACCGTTGGTATCTCATCGCTCTGGATACCAAAGATGAGAAACTGAAAGCTTTTGGTTTAGATCGTATCAGCGATTTGGAGGTTAGCAAAGCAGGCTTTAAGCTTCAACAGAAATTTAATCTGAAAGAACATTTCAAAAATGCTTTCGGTATTATGAATCTGGAAGAACAGCCGGACAAAGTCGTCATCAGATCAACCAAAGAACAGGCAGAATATCTTAAAAGTTCGCCGCTGCATCATTCTCAACAAATCCAAAAAGAAACGGATAAATATGTCTATTTCACCTATGATCTTTTCCCCACTTATGATTTTATCCAGGAGATTCTGTCATTCGGAAATCAGGTAAAAGTAACCGAACCTAAAAGCTTGATAGATAAAATCAAGGAGATGCTTACCAGATCTATTCAACAGTACGATGATTCTTCGCGGGAATCATAAAAAGACAGATAATATTCATCGATTAAAATTTACGTTTTTCCATTCTCAAATTTTATTATATTTGTGAAGGATGGCAACGAAAGCACTTTTTAATTCAGTAGTCAATTGGTTTATTCTTCAACGGATGGATCAGATTGAACATTTTATCAAGTATCCCGTGGAAACGCAGGAAGGCCTTTTGTTTTCTCAACTCTTCCACGCAGAAGAAACAGAATATGGGCAGAAGTATGGCTTCAGCACCATTGCCAATTATAAAGATTTTCAGAAAAAGGTTCCAATTGTCTGTTATGAGGATTTCGAACCTTATATAGAAAGAGCAAGGCAAGGACACAAAGATGTTTTCTGGCCCGGTGTGATAAAGCAGTTTGCAAAATCTTCCGGAACAACCAATGCCAAAAGCAAATACATCCCAATTACTACAGAGAGTCTTGAGGATTGTCATTACAAGGCTGGGAAAGATATGGTGGCACTTTATGTGAACAATCATCCGGAAAGTGAGCTGTTCCAACACAAAAACCTCAGACTGGGTGGAAGTGCAGAAATCTATCAGGATTTCAATACAAAATTTGGAGATTTATCTGCAATTCTGATTGAAAATCTTCCTTTTTGGGTAGAGATCATCAATACACCTAGTAAAAAAACGTCGTTGATGTCCGAATGGGAAAGCAAGATGAAAGCAATCATTGGCGAAGTGAAGAATGAAGATGTGGGAAGTTTGACAGGTGTCCCGAGTTGGATGATGGTACTTTTGCAAAGAACATTGCAGGAAACAGGCAAAAATAATATCGGAGAACTTTGGCCGAATTTGGAAGTGTTTTTCCACGGTGGAATTAGCTTTAAGCCTTACAAAAATCAATATAAAGATATCATCGGGAAAGATATCCGATATTATGAGATCTACAATGCTTCAGAAGGTTTTTTTGGTATACAAGACCAGGCTGGGAGCGATGAGATGTTGCTGATGTTGGATTACGGTATTTTCTATGAGTTCATTCCGATGGATGAGTATTACTCAGGAAGTAGAAACGCTATTCCAATTTCTGAAGTAGAATTGAATAAAAATTACGCTGTCGTGATTACGACTAATGGTGGACTTTGGCGTTATCTGATTGGCGATACGGTTAAGTTCACATCCATCAAACCATACCGAATCAAAGTTTCCGGCAGAACCAAACATTACATCAACGCTTTTGGAGAAGAATTGATGATTGATAATGTGGAAACTGCACTTAAGATAGCTTGTGAAAACCTTAATGCAAGTATTTCTGATTATACAGGCGCTCCGGTTTTTATGACCAATAATAGTAAGGGTTGTCACGAATGGATTTTCGAATTTACCAAACAACCAACTTGTATTGATGAATTTACAGAAGTCTTTGACAAAACCCTCAAGACTTTGAATTCCGATTACGAGGCGAAACGTTACAATGATATTACGTTGAGAAAACCAATCATCCATTCGGCGAAACCAAATTTGTTTTATGAATGGATGGCAAGTCGCGGAAAATTAGGTGGACAAAATAAAGTTCCAAGATTGAGCAACGATAGAGAATATATAGATCCTTTATTAGAGCTTAATCAGCAATAAATTATCCAATCAATTCCTTAGCCTGAGAAATTGCTGCCTCGGTAATCTTAGAGCCTGAAATCAGCTGTGCAATTTCATTCAGTTTTTCGTCTTCTGAAAGTTTTACAATCGTAGTTTTGGTCACCGCATTTTCATCAAATTTCACCACTTTGTAATTCTCATTTCCTTTGGCTGCAACTTGCGCAAGATGTGTGATGACGATGAGTTGCAGATCCTGTGACATTTCCTTCATCAGTTTTCCCATTTCTTCAGCAATTCTTCCGGAAACACCAGTGTCAATTTCATCAAGGATTAACGTTGGAAGCGCATTATTCTCTGCCATTATCTTTTTTATGACAAGCATTACTCTGGAACGTTCTCCACCAGAAACAGCACCTTGAATAGGTTTCAAAGGAAAACCGGAGTTGGCCTGAAACAAAATCTGGATATTATTTTTACCGTGAAGATTGTATGTAGCAGAATCAGACAAATCAATCTTTAAAATGGCTTTTTCCAAACCTAATTGAGCGAAGATTTCTTTGGCTTTATTTTCTAAATTGCTGGAAAACTTAGTTCGATTTTCAGAGAGTTTTTTACTCAAAGAAGCCAATTGAATTTCGATTATCTTAAGTTGATTTTCTTTTTCTTCGATTTGAATTTCAATGGTTTCTAGAGAACTTTGACTGGAAGATAATTCTTCTTTTATTTTAAGTAAGTCTTCAATATTATCAACCTGATGTTTCAGAAATAATGCATTGATTTTATTAACGGATGTCAATAATTGTTGAAGTAAAGCCGGATTTATCTCGAGATTTTCAGCTTTAGATTCTATTTCAGAATTGACGTCCTTAAGTTCAAGATAAGAAGCTTCCAAACGTTGGCTGATTTCTTCATATTCAGAAGATAATTCGGACAATTTCTGCATCTTATTTTTAACATCAAACAAACTGCTTAAAATTCCAAAATCTTCCTGATTAAGTTTTGAAAGGCTCTGAGAAAGCTGTTCACTGATTTGCTCTGCATTTTCCTGAGTATTCAGCTGATTTTGCAATTCCTCAAAATCAATATTTTCAAGTTGGGCTTCTTCCAACTCTGCAAGCAAAAAGTTCTTGTAATCAGATTCTTTATTATTCTCAGCCAGTGCAGATTTCAGTTGCTCAATCTCTCGTTTTGTACTTTGATAACCGAAATATTGACTTTGATAATCGGCTAATAATGTTTTATTTTTTGCCAATCCGTCCAGAATTCCGAATTGAAATTGTTCTGTAAAAAGATTAGAAGTTTCAAATTGAGAATGGATGTCTATCAGTTTTGATGACAATTCTTTCAGAATATCAAGCGTTACAGGAACATCGTTGATGAAAGCGCGGGATTTTCCGTTTGGCAGAATGTCTCTTCTGATGACGGATTGCTCTTCATAATCCAGATCATTTTCTTCAAAAAAATATTTGAAGTTTTCAGTGATTCGGAACTCTGTTTCTACAATACTTTTGGCATCAGATTTAGCAAAAGACTTCACATCGGCTCTTTCACCCATAATCAGTCGAAGTGCACCAAGAATAATAGATTTTCCTGCACCAGTTTCTCCGGTGATGACTTGTAATCCGTTTTTTAAATCGATTTCTAATTTATCGATTAAAGCAAAATTTTGAATAAAAATTCTAGAAAGCATTTTTTAATTATTAATTGTCAATTATTAATTAATAATTATTTCCATTTATCCCATTTGGTATCAATGTCTTTCGGAGAGAATGTACTCATCAGCGTTTTAAGTTCGCTGATGTTAACAGAAGTATTAGGCCCGCTGTTGAAAATGTTGAAAATCTCCGTGCTTTTGGTCTCCAGAAAAACACTGAATGGATAATTCATCTGGAAATTATTTTCATAAAACTTCAGTTGCATCAAAGATTCTGCAATGATTTTTTTTGCCGGATTTTGATCTTGTTTTGCCAAGTTATCCAATCCGGATCTGTGGTAGCTGTAATAAACTGTTCTAAGTGTAGAAGTATTTTCGTTTTGAAGTCCGGAAATTAACGAACCTCTGTTTCTTTGGCTTTCTATCTGGTTCCAACCGTCATAGTTTTGATTCTGAGAGTTTTGTGCAATCTTGAAGGCTTTGTCAAACGCTGCTTGTCCACCTTTCAATTGATAACTGTCGCCATCATAGCCAAGAATCACATAAATGTAAAAACTAATAACATCGATGAGGTTTTTTCCTGAAAATTGTCTTTCATTGAATACAAGATTCTCATTTTCATTATACTCGAAAGTGAAATTAGTATCATTGATATTCATCAAAGGCGTTTCATATTGAGAATTGAAAACAGGTCTGGTTGCCTGAACCACAATGGAACCTTTGAAGCTGTTGTTTGAAGGACGTTCGGAAATAACCACTGCAAAATTACATTTGATTTTTTCGAAGTTCTGAAGTTTTTTCCCCGTCCAGCTTGTATTATTGATAAAGTCACGCAACGATTTTTCCAGTGTTCTGAAAACCTGCGTGTTACTTCCTGCGATTTGTTGGTTGTTGATTTGTACTGTTGCTAAAAGCTCTTGTGAGTAAGCCGTTTGGGCAAAAAATAAAGCACAAATTATATAAAGTAATTTTTTCATTCTCATAAATAGGTTTGTAAAAATAAGCAATCTTTGTCAAAGAAAATAAT
Organism: Epilithonimonas zeae; assembly: GCF_023278365.1. NCBI lineage: Bacteria > Pseudomonadati > Bacteroidota > Flavobacteriia > Flavobacteriales > Weeksellaceae > Epilithonimonas > Epilithonimonas zeae. The sequence goes on from NZ_CP075338.1 coordinate 3,063,401, forward strand.
CTGAAACAAGGATAAAATAATAACGAAAAACTCGGGACTTTCTTACAATTTCTGTTCAATAAAATTCAGGATGTCTTTTGCTACATCTTCTTTTGATTTTAAGGGAAAAGATTGTTCCTCGGTTGGTGTAAAAAATTTGACTTTGTTTGTGGCATTGGCGAAACCTGCGCCTTCATCCCGAAGAGAATTAAGAACAATCAAATCCAGATTTTTCTTAACTAATTTACCTTTAGCATTTTCTTCTTCATTCTGAGTTTCCAAAGCAAAACCAACCAAAAATTGATTCTTTTTTTGTTCGCCCATTGTTCTTAGAATGTCTTTGTTTTTAACCAATTCTATCGTTAATTCGTTGTCGTTTTTCTTGATTTTTTCTGTCGCTTTAACTTTCGGAGTATAATCTGCAACTGCGGCGCTCATTATGGCTACATCTGTATTTTCGAAATATTTGAAAACTTCATCAAACATTTCCTGAGCTGAGGTGACTCTGTGAAGTGTAATGTTTTTATCATCTGCTTGTTGAGAAGATGGTCCGGAAATTAGAATGACTTCAGCGCCTCTTTTCGCGGCTTCTTTTGCCAAATCAAATCCCATTTTTCCGGAAGAATGATTTCCGATAAATCTCACCGGATCAATGTTTTCGTATGTTGGACCTGCAGTAATCAAGAATCTTTTCCCAGTTAATTTTTTCTCGGAATCAGAAAATTGATTTTCAACAAATTTGAAAATGGTTTCAGGTTCTGCTAATCGCCCTTGTCCAACAAGTCCACTCGCTAATTCCCCAAATTCTGCAGGAATAATTTGATGGCCAAAACTTTCAGCAGTTTGTAGATTTTTTGTCACCGTTGGATGTGCATACATATCCAAATCCATAGCTGGCGCTATAACTACGGGACATTTTGCAGACATATAAACTGCCATCAAAAAATTGTCGCAAAGCCCATTGGTGATTTTTGCTAAAGTATTAGCTGTGCAGGGTGCAATCAAAATCAGATCTGCCCAAAGTGCCAATTCTACGTGGTTGTTCCAGGTTTTGTTGTCATCATAAAAATCGGTGTAAACTTTATTTTTTGAAAGCGTAGAAAAAGTCAATGGTGAAACGAAATCTTCTGCAGATTTAGTCATAATAACTTTGATTTCTGCGCCAGCTTTTACAAAATCCCGAACGAGATAATTCATTTTGTAAGCAGCAATTCCGCCGGTAATCCCAAGAATCAGTTTTTTGCCTTGCAAGCTCATTTTTTACTTTGATTTTATTAACGAAAGTATTAATAATTTTATTAACAAAAAAACCGTCTCGCATAATTATACGAGACGGTTTTGATATCTTTAATCTGATAGATTATTTCTTTTCTTCAGTTTTTCTGAAATAGATTTCATCATCCAACCATTCTTTCAAAGCGATAGAAGTTGGTTTTGGAAGTTTTTCGTAATGTTTAGAGATTTCGATTTGTTCTCTGTTTTCAAAAACTTCTTCCAAAGTTGAGTTGTGAACAGCAAACTCATCCAATTTTCCATGAAGTTCAGAACGGATCTCAGCATTGATTTGCTCTGCTCTTTTACCCATGATTACGATAGCCTCATAGATGCTACCTACTTTTTCTTCGATTTTATCTTTGTCGTAAGTAATTGTACTTACTTCAGCTTTTGTATCTTTAATACTCATTTGGACTGGAAATATTTTTGAGAATGCAAATATAGTAATTATCTTTTAAATTTAAAAGTAGCTTGAGGCTCAGGCGAATTGATCTTTGCACTGTCTCTTCTTGTCTGCTCTGCAGCCTTCTGCATTTCTAGCTGGTTTTTCTCCTGTGCCAGATCTTTTTTCTCGTTTTCTTTAGCCTCAGCATTTTTTACTCTAGCTTCATATTCTGCTTTTCTTTTCTCTACTTCTTCTTGGAGTTTAGCGAATTTTACTTTTTCATTTTCCAATTTTATGTAAAGATCATCTGCAGTTTTAGAATATTCTGAGTTAGGAAACTCTGTGCTCACTCTTTTTGCATAAGCAGCAGCAGCATCCAATCTTTCTTTTTTCAAATCATAAATGGAGTTGATAGCCAACTCATATTTGGATTTTAAAGAAATATCATAAATTTTTGATCTCAATTTTGTCGCAGGAAAATCTTCCAAAACATTCTCGAAAGCTACAGAAGCTGCTTTGTATTCTCCCATTTTGAAATACTGTTTGGCATTTTCAAAAGCTTTGAATTCCAGTTTGTAACCTAATTCATCAATTAATTGGTTGATATTTTTAGAACGTTCAGAATCCGGATAATCATTGATAAAACCTTGTAATTCTGTAATGGCGGATTCTGTATTACTTTGATCTAAGTTATATTGCAAAGATCCTTCATAATAACAAAGTGCAGATAGGTAAGCAGCTTCTTCTTTTCTGGGATCCTGAGGAAAACTTATAGCAAAATTTTTGAATTGATTAGCCGCTAATCTGTAGTTTTTGTCATAATAGTTGGCATACGCAGAGTTGAAAACCACGTTCGGAGCATCATCTGTTCCAGCCACAAGGTTAGGTAATCTGTCATATAAAGCCAAGGCATCTGCCCACTTTTTCTTTGCAAATTTTTCGTTCGCAACTTTTAAGATAAAATCTTTGTCGGCACTCTTCATTGCCTGATCCATTTCAGTTTTGCAAGACAGCAAAAACATAGACAATACTACTAAACTGATATATTTCTTCATAATTCCGCACAGAATAAATCTGCTTACTTGATTCTAATTAATTTGCAAAAATAAAACTTTTTTTCCCAAAACTTTTTTTTTATGAAAGATTAACGTTTTTCGTTGAAAATTATTTAATAATGTCTCCCACATTCAGAAACTTTAGTGTCAATTGTGATTCTAATTTTTAGACTATTAATAAATAATGTATTTTTGCAAATTACAAGGATTTTAAATGAAAAATATCAGGAATTTCTGCATCATTGCACATATCGACCACGGTAAAAGTACATTGGCAGATCGTCTTTTAGAATATACAAACACTGTTAGTCAAAGGGAATTGCAGTCGCAAACCTTGGACGATATGGATCTTGAGAAAGAACGTGGTATCACGATCAAGTCTCACGCAATCCAAATGGATTATGAATATAAAGGAGAAAAATTTGTTCTTAATCTAATTGATACACCAGGACACGTTGACTTTTCTTACGAAGTCTCCCGTTCCATTGCGGCTTGTGAAGGAGCGCTTTTGATTGTTGATGCAGCTCAAAGTATCCAGGCACAAACAATTAGTAACTTATATTTGGCTTTGGAAAATGATTTAACAATTATTCCAATTCTTAATAAAATTGACCTTCCTTCTGCAAATCCGGAAGAAGTAACCGATGAAATTATGAATCTTATCGGTTGCGAGTATGAAGATGTTTTAAGAGTGTCTGGAAAAACAGGTGAAGGCGTTCATCATTTATTGGAACAAATTGTTGAAAGGATTCCGGCACCGGTTGGTGATCCTGATGCACCACTTCAAGCCTTGATTTTTGACTCGGTTTACAATCCATTTAGAGGAATTGAAGCTTATTTCAAAGTTGTGAATGGAAGCATTACTAAAAACGAGAAAATCAAATTCTTCGCAACAGGAAAAGAATATGGCGCTGATGAAGTTGGAACTTTGAAATTGAAACAAGTTCCAAAGAAAACGGTTGAATGTGGTGATGTAGGTTATTTGGTTTCCGGTATCAAAGATGCTCGTGAAGTAAAAGTTGGAGATACAATTACTTCTTTTAACAAGCCTGCAGCTGGACCAATTGAAGGTTTTGAGGAAGTAAAACCAATGGTTTTCGCAGGGATTTATCCAATCGATTCTGAGGATTTTGAAGAATTAAGATTCTCTCTTGAAAAATTAAGACTGAATGACGCTTCTTTGGTTTTCGAACCGGAAAGCTCGGCGGCTCTTGGTTTCGGGTTCCGATGCGGATTCCTGGGAATGTTGCATATGGAAATCGTCCAGGAACGTTTGGATAGAGAATTCAATATGAACGTGATTACCACGGTTCCGAACGTATCTTATTTTGGTTATTCTAAAAAGGAACCAGAAGTTCCAATCTTAATCAATAACCCGTCAGAAATGATGGATCCATCGATAATGGACAGAGTAGAAGAACCTTTTATCAAAGCTTCTATCATTACAAAATCAGATTTCGTAGGCTCTGTAATGACACTTTGTATCGAGAAACGTGGAGAGATTGTTAACCAAAGTTATTTAACTTCCGAAAGAGTAGAATTGATTTTTAATATGCCTTTAGCTGAGGTTGTTTTCGATTTCTATGACAGATTGAAGTCTATTTCCAAGGGTTACGCATCTTTCGATTATCATCCAATTGGATTTAGAGCTTCGAAGTTGGTGAAAATGGATATTTTGATCAACGGCGATATGGTAGATGCTTTATCTTCATTAATTCACGATTCTAACGCTTATCACATTGGTAAAAAAATGTGTGAAAAACTCCGTGAGTTGATTCCGAGACAACAATTTGATATTGCGGTTCAGGCAGCTTTGGGAACGAAAGTTATTGCAAGGGAAACCATCAAAGCATTAAGAAAAGACGTTACTGCAAAATGTTACGGTGGAGATATTTCCAGAAAACGTAAACTTCTTGAGAAGCAGAAAGAAGGTAAGAAAAAGATGAAACAAATTGGTAGAGTTGAGGTTCCGCAATCAGCTTTTATGGCAGTTTTGAAGCTGAATGACTAATTATCATTAATTCATTTTAAAAATATAATCCGCAGAATTTTCTGTGGATTTTTTTATTTGACTTTCCTTCCAAAAAAAGTGATTTCACCATTCAGATGACGGATGATTTTTGCAATATTATCGTCAATGCTTTTTTCTGTTTTTAAGTTATTAATGTAGCGAATCAATTCTTTTTTATGGGAAGGATTCAGATTTTCAAAGTTTTTTAAAGTTATAGGATTGTCATAAATGGCTTTCTCCAACTTCGGGTGAATAAGTTCCCGTCTTTTAGATCCGTCAAATTCTATCTCAATCTCAATAGTTTCTCCGATTCTTTTGGGTCAGTTTTCAAGCATTTTCAAATTGATATACAATCTCCATTCACCGGAATATTTCACAAGTGTTTGAGTAAACGGCACACCATTTACTTTCCCTTTAACGGAAATTGGACTCTTGTTCTTTCCAGAGATTTCGAAGATTGTATTCAAAATGTTTTCCGGAACAAATACGAATGGATTAATTCCAATAATATCCAGTTTTGCAAAAAATGTTTTATTATCCATTGAGATTTCTAATTTAATAAAATTTATAATCCATAGAATCTCCTATAGATTTTTTGTTTCAACCACTTAAAAGTATAATTTTGTGTATTCATAACGCAAACCATTATGCAAGATATAAAAGTTGCCGTCGATGCTGTTATTTTCGGCTATTTTGATAAAAAAGACCTTCAAATTCTTCTAATTAAAAGAAACATAGAACCTTTCAAAGGCGGTTGGGCGCTTCCAGGCGGTTTGGTTTTGGATGATGAGAATCTGGATGATGCCGTAAAAAGAGAATTACACGAGGAAGCTGGAATCAAGCCTGATTTTCTAGAACAACTTTATACTTTTGGAAACGTTGGTCGCGACCCGAGAAATCGTGTGGTTTCTATTGCCTATCTGGGTTTGGTCAATCCTTCTTATCACGAATTGTTTGCTGATTCCGATGCAGATGATGCACAATGGTTTAGTGTGAATCAGCTTCCAAAATTGGCTTTCGACCATCAAAATATTATTGATGTCGCATTGAAAAGACTTCGCACAAAAATCCAATATCAGCCGATTGGATTTAATCTTATTAATGATGAATTTGTTTTTTCTGACCTTGAAAATCTTTATAAAACCATTATTGGAAAGGAAATCGACCGCCGAAATTTCAGAAAAAAAATAATGAGTTATGGACTTCTCAACGAAACCAATAACCTTAAAAAAGAAGGAAGCGGAAGACCTGGAAAACTATTTACTTTCAATCAACAAAAGTATAAAGAACTGGAAGAAGAAGGTTTCTATTTTGAAATTAAATAAAATTTTGATGTTGTAAATCAATTAATTAAACATTTAGTGTAAAATTAACGCAAATTAATTTGGTGAACTAGCTTTAATTGATTTAAATTTGCGTAAAAATAACGCAATAATTAAAATTATGTCATTTTTAATTAGTGTAAAAATAACGCAAATATTAATATAAAATCTTAAAACTATGTTCGGTTTCAGACACATCAAATTCGATTCAATGACTTACGTTCTTCATTTTAAAAATGGAAAAACTGTGAAAGAAGGAAGAGGTCTATCATTTTTTTATTTTGCTCCCAACTCATCTATCGTCGCAATTCCGATGGGAAGTAATGATTTGCCCTTTATCTTTAATGAAAATACGCACGATTATCAAACCGTCAAAATTCAGGGACAAATCAGTTATAAAATTACGGACCCGAAAGCACTTTCAAATACATTGGATTTTACTGTAAACGAATCTGGAGTTTACAAGAAAAATGATATTGAAAAGCTCAATCAGAGAATTATCAATCTTGCTCAGACTGCAACTTCTTCTTTTATTCATCAATTAAGTTTGAAAGATGCGATTCGTTCTGCAAAACAGATTGAAGGTAATATTCTGGAAGGATTGATGAATTCTGAGGCAATAAAAACGATGGGAATTGAAATTCTTGGAGCTAATATTCTTGCTGTTCAAACTACTCCGGAAATGGCAAGAGCTTTAGAAACGGAAACCAGAGAAAAACTACAGCAACAAGCTGATGAAGCGATATATGAAAGAAGAAATTTTGCGGTAGAACAGGAAAGAAAAATCAAAGAATCTGAACTGAATACAGAAATTGCTGTAGAAGAAAAGCAAAAGCAAATCGAAGAAAAAAGGATGGAAACCGAAGTTCAGCAAGAGGAAAATAACAGGATTCTGAGAGAGATGAAAATTGCCGCAGATATTTCTGTTGAAAATCAGAGAAAACAGCTCATTGAACAAAAAACGGAAAACGACAGAAAAGAAGCGGAAACTCAAGGTTATATCCTGGAAACTTCTTTAAAACCTTATAAAGAAATCGACTGGAAAGTGTTGAGTGCTTTGGGCGGAAATCAAGATGCAAAAAGCAATATTGCTCTAGCTTTCAGAGAATTGGCGGAAAATGCCGGCAAAATAGTAAACCTTAATATCAGCCCTGATTTGCTGGATACTATTTTGAAATAATGCAAATTGGGGTTAAGTTTGAAGAATCCATAAATACATTTTATTATCAGAAAAAATGAAAATCGAATACGCTATCATCATCAAAAATAAAACTAGACTAGAGTCTTTGATTGAACGCTTCAATACCAAAGCTCAGGCGAAGTTTTACATAGAAAGTTCGGGAGGAAATTTTCAGGAATATGTCGATGAACACGAGAAATTTCATCAATCATTTTTGGAAGTTCAGACAAAGCTTTCAAAAGTGATTAAAAATAAAGTGATTGAAAGAGAGTTTGTTCCGTCTTATATTTTTTCCGAAAATAATTTGATTGTGGTCGTTGGACAAGATGGTTTGGTGGCAAATGTGGCAAAATACTCTAAAAATATTCCGATTGTGGCAATCAATCCTGACGAAGAAAGATATGACGGCGTTTTGCTTCCTTTTACGGTAAAGAACTTTCTGAATGGCGTAAATGCTGTGTTGAACGAAAAGTTTAGTTCAAAGAAAATGAGGTTTGCAGAAGCGGTTTTGAATGACGGACAAAAACTATTGGCTGTGAATGATTTATTCATCGGGATTTCTTCTCATTCTTCGGCAAGATATAAAATTATGCTTAACGGGAAAGAAGAAAGCCATTCTTCCAGCGGGATTATTGTCTCCACAAAAACAGGTAGTACAGGTTGGCTGAGTTCGATTTTCAATATGGCTTTCGGAATTTTAGGAGAAACTGATTTGCATTATCCAAAGCTGAAAGAGGATGATTTGTATTTTGCGGTAAGAGAACCTTTCAAAAGCATCAGAACGCAAACCAATATCTGCGGAGGAAAGCTGAAAAAAGGAAACAAATTAATCATAGAATCATTAATGCCAAATAATGGTTTTATCTTTAGTGATGGAATTGAGCAGGATTTTTTGCAGTTCAACAGTGGTTCAACGGCGGAAATAAAGCTGTCTGATGAGGAAGCAGTTTTGGTAATAAATTAAAACTAAAAAATGAAACTTAAATTAAAACAATATAAAGTGCAATTAAAAGATTGGCCACAAGCAGGGCATCACATAATGGCTCAATTTGATGATGAAAAAATTATCGTTTATCAATCTTATCGAAAAGATATCGGAGAGTTTGCTGTTAAAAACCAATATTTTGGAGGAGAATTCAGTTTGGAAAGAATGACTTGGATCAAACCGAATTTCCTTTGGATGATGTATCGTAACGGGTGGGGAACGAAAGAAGGTCAGGAATGTGTCTTGTCAATTCATTTGAAAATGTCTTCTTTCAAACGATATTTGGAGAACGCGGTCTATTCCTCTTTTAATGAAGAGCTTGGAGTTTCCAGAGAAGAATGGCAAAATCAAGTGAAAGAATCTTCTGTAAGATTACAATGGGACCCGGACCACGACCCTTTTGGAAATAAATTGGAAAGAAGAGCGATTCAAATCGGATTGAGAAATGATTTTATCAAATCTTTTGCGAAAGAAGATATTGTTTTGATTGAGAATATTTCTGATTTTGTGTGGGAACAACATCAATTTGTTTTGAATAAGGATTTGGATAAACTGATAATTCCTGAAGAAAAACCGTTGTTGTTTGATAATGGAAATTTAAATAAAAAATTGAGACTTAATGAAACTTACAATTGAATTAATAAAAGGCGACATCACAAAAATTAATGCAGATGCAATTGTAAACGCTGCCAATTCTTCTTTACTTGGTGGAGGTGGAGTTGATGGAGCCATTCATCGTGCAGGAGGAAAACAAATTCTGGAGGAGTGTATGGAAATCAGAAACAGACAAGGAAAATGTAAAACTGGAGAAGCGGTTTTCACTTCTGCTGGAAATCTTCCTGCAAAATATGTGATTCACACGGTCGGTCCGATTTGGAATAATAACGAAGAAAAAAATTCTAAACTCTTAGCTGATTGTTATAATAATTCTTTGAAATTAGCAGTAAGTCTAGGAGTAAAAACAATTACTTTTCCGAATATCAGTACCGGGGTTTACAGATTTCCGAAAGAATTGGCTGGAAAAATAGCTGTTGAAACTGTTAAAAACTTTCAGTCAGATATAATTGAAAAAGTTACTTTCGTCTGTTTTGATGACGAGAATGAAAAGATTTATAAAAAGTTATTAGAAAATGCACAATAATATAAAATCAGGAATTTTCGGAGTTTGCATTGGCGATGCTTTAGGCGTTCCGGTGGAATTCAGAAGTCGAGAACAATTAAAACGTTCGCCAGTTACAAGAATGAGAGCGATGGGAACTCATCGTCAACCATTGGGAACTTGGAGTGATGATGGTTCGCTTACACTTTGTCTTGCCGAAAGCCTTTGTAATGGATATGATTTGGAAGATATTGCGTTGAAGTTTTTACAATGGTATAATACTGAAATCTGGACGCCACACGGAAAAATTTTCGATATTGGAATTGCCACAAGACAAGCGATTTATAGAATAAGTAAAGGAGGAATTCCGCAATTATGTGGAGGAACAAGTGAATTCGATAACGGAAATGGTTCCTTGATGAGAATTTTACCATTGTTATTTTACATTAAGGATTTCTCTATTGAAAAACGTTTTGATGTAGTGAAAGAAGTTTCTTCAATTACTCACGGTCATATTCGTTCTGTGATTTCTTGTTTTATTTATTTGGAGTTTTTGATTGAAATTTTAAATAAATCAGAAAGACTTGAATCTTATCAAAAAATGCAAACCAAAGTCAAAGATTTTCTAAATAATAATCCAATTTGCTCACAAAACGAAATGGATTTATTTGACCGAATTTTAAGCAACGATATTTCAACTTTCCCTGAGGATGAAATTAAAAGCAGTGGCTACGTTCTTCACAGTTTAGAAGCTTCATTATGGTGTTTTATGAATTCTGAAAGTTACTCTGAGGCAGTTTTGAAAGCCGTCAATTTAGGAGAAGATACCGACACAACCGGAGCGATTACAGGTGGAATTGCAGGACTATTTTATGGGTTTGAAAATATTCCTGAGGAATGGGTTTCTGAATTGGTAAGAAAAGATGATATTGAAAAATTATGTAATAAATTAGAGAATAGATTAATGAAATAAGAGACAAACAATGACCGAACCAGAAAAGAAAAAAATAAGCAAATTTCTCAGTCTAATTCTTAGGCATCAACCAGAAACCATCGACTTAAAATTAGATGAAAATGGTTGGGCAAACGTCAATGAATTAAGAGAGAAATGTTCAAAGCATAAAATAAGTTTCACTTTAGAAGAATTGGATGAAGTTGTAGAAACCAATGATAAAAAACGATTTATTTTCAACAATGATAAAACCAAAATCAGAGCCAACCAAGGTCATTCGATTGGTATTGACTTGGCTTTAAAACCTCAGAAACCTCCAGAATTTCTCTATCACGGGACTGCTCAGAGTAATGTCGATTCTATTTTAGAAAAGGGAATTGAGAAAAGAAATAGACAACACGTTCATTTGAGTTTAGATAAAGAAACAGCTATCAAAGTTGGAATGCGTCACGGAAAACCAATTATATTGACCATAAGAACAGGCAAAATGTTCGAAGACGGAATTCTGTTTTATCTTTCTGAAAATAATGTCTGGCTGACGGATTTTGTGGATGCGAAATATATTTCAAAATAAATGAAAAGAACATTAGCAATTGGCGATATTCACGGTAGGTTCAAAGCTTTAAAACAGGTTTTGAAAAGAGCTAAAGTTACAAAAAATGATAAATTAATTTTTCTCGGAGATTATGTTGATGGTTGGAGCGAATCTTCCAAAATTATTCAATTCTTAATTGAACTTTCCGAAAAGCAGGAATGTACTTTCATCAAAGGAAATCACGATGCTTGGACGGAAGATTGGCTTGCTCTCGGAACAGCGCCCGATGTTTGGCTTTTCAATGGTGGGAAAAGTACTGTGGAAAGTTATTCGGATTATTCTTTGGAAGATTTGGAAAAACACCTTGAGTTTTTTCAACGGATGAAGAATTATTATGTTGACGATGAAAACCGTTTATTTATCCACGCAGGTTATTCTTCTATACACGGGCCGGAAAAAGAAACGTATTCAAGCAATTACCGTTGGGACAGAACTTTGTGGGAAACGGCTGTTGCAATGGATAAGAAGTTGTCGAAAAATTCAGAACTATATCCGAAAAGATTGGTTTTATATAAAGAAATTTTCATCGGTCACACGCCAACTTTATATTTGGGAATCAAAGAACCTGTCAACAAAGCGAATGTTTGGAACTTGGATACCGGCGCCGCTTTCACGGGCTCTTTGTCAATTATTGATGTTGATACGAAAGAATTCTGGCAAAGTGATTCGCTTCCATCTTTATATCCAAATGAAAAAGGCAGGAATTTTTATTGACCGATTCTCTACATTTGTACTATGAAAAATCTCTCAATCCTATTCATCCTAATTTCTGTTTTCGGTTATTCTCAAATTCTCACGCCTTACGAAAAAGGCAACGGCAATCAAACCACAACTTTTGAAGAGATGCGAAAATTCTATCAGGATTTATCAAAACAGTATCCATCAATCAGTTATGAGACTAAGGGCGAAGATGACAACGGAGCTCCAATAGATGTTGTGATTTTCAATCCTACAAAACAAAGTTTCGAAGAAGCCAGAAAAGGAAAATCGGTTCTATTCGTCAATAACGGAATCCATCCGGGAGAACCAGACGGAATTGATGCAACGATGATGTTAATGCGAGATTTAGCAACCGGAAAAATCAAAGCACCGAAAAATGTTATTTTCACAGCAATCGCAAGTTATAATGTTAGCGGAATGCTGAACCGAGGAAGTTTCTCCAGAACCAATCAAAATGGTCCGGAAGATTATGGTTTTCGTGGCAATGCTAGGAATTACGATTTGAACAGAGATTTCATCAAAACGGATTCAAAAAATTCCAGAAGTTTTCAGCAGATTTTTCAATGGCTAAAACCGGATGTTTTTATTGATAATCACGTCAGCAACGGCGCAGATTATCAATATACTTTCACTTATATTTCAACCAATAAAGAACGCTTGGGAACTATTTTGGGAAATTATTTCAATGACGAAATGCAGAGAACGCTTCTGAAAAATATGGAGAAAAGAGGTGTGATTTCCGTTCCTTATGTCAACATTCACGGCGATGTTCCGGATGACGGTTTTCCTGCTTTTGTGGATTCGCCGAGATATGCAACGGGTTACACGACTTTGTTCAATGCTATCGGGACGGTTGTGGAAACACATATGCTGAAACCTTACAAAGACCGTGTGAAAGTGACTTACGATTATATGGTTGACAATCTGAATTATATCGATGAAAATTATAAAACCATTCAACAGAAAAGAACTGAAAATCTTAAACAATACAGAGTTGGAAGCCGATACGCTTTAGCCTGGAAACTCGATTCTGCAAAATATGAAACGATTGATTTCAAAGGTTTCGAAGCTAAATATAAACCAAGCGACGTTTCCGGAAAAACCAGACTTTGGTACGACAGAAATACTAAGTTTTCAAAGCCGGTTAAATTCTACAATACTTACGTTCCTGCAAAAGAAATCACGATTCCGAAATATTACGTCATTCCACAATCCGAATGGAAAATCATTGATTTACTGAAATTGAACCAAATCAAAATGATTCCGATAAAACAAGATTCTACAATATTGGTTGAACAATACAGAATCAAGGATTTCAAAACGGTTCCGAATCCTTACGAAGGTCATTATCTGCATTACGACACATTTGCGACCAAAGAATACGGAAAAATCAAATTCAGAGCCGGAGATTTTCTCGTTTCATTGAACCAAGATGGCGTGAAATTTCTGTTAGAAACCTTGGAGCCGGAAGCGGTGGATTCTTACTTCAACTGGAATTTCTTCGATGCAATTTTGGGTCAGAAAGAATATTTTTCCCCTTATGTTTTCGAAGATACAGCGAGTAAACTTCTGAAAGACAACAAAGCTTTGAAAACCGCCTTTGAATTGGAAAAATCCATTAATCCAAAATTGGCAGAAGACGGACAAGCACAGTTGGATTGGGTTTATAAGCATTCAGACTATTACGAGAAAACGCACCGGCTTTATCCGGTTTTTAGGGTAGATTAAGGACAATTATTTATGATTTGTAGCTTAGTAGGGTTTAGTAAGTTTCCATAAATTTCAAAGTGGATTATACTTCCAATACTACTTTTTAGTGCGCAATAATTTTGTAAACTATTATTATTTACAATGAATATTCTCTCAAGATTACTTATGTTTTCAAAACCCTCCAAAGAATTTATTAAATTACAACCAGCTAGTTCGAAATAGTTGATTGAAGTATTGCCAACACCTGTAAGGTTTTTTAAATTGTTACATTTTAATAAATGTAAACTTTTTATCATTTGAATGTTTTTTAATTCCATTAAATTAGGAATGGAAACATTCTCCAAAGCAAATGAGTACTCGACTTTTCTCAGATTGTTAAGTCCATTAAGACTGTTTAGTTTCGGAGAGTTTTTTACTGTGAAAAAATTTATGGTATTGATATTTTCAAATCCTTTTAAATTTTCGATATTTTCACAATTTATTATTTGAATATGGTCATATTTATTGGTAGAAAAATTAATTCCTTCTAATGTTCTTAGATTCTTACAATTTTCAAGTGTAAATATTGTTGTATTTTGATAATTACCTATTGTAAAACCTTTTAAACTTGTGATATTTGGTGCATCTTTTAAAGTAAAATCATATGCTTCACAATTAATTGTACGGTTTCCCAAATCAGTTCCTTCAAATCCTATACTGGTAAACTCTCCGGTTCTAAAATTTAATGGAAGTCCATCAAAACTAGGTACTGTTAGGTATGTTCTGTGCCAAGCTTGTTCAAGATTCCCCAACCCTTGCAAATTTTTTACCAACGGATTATAGCCAACATAGAGTTTCCCAGTAAACATCAATTTATCCAAACCGGATAAGGTCGATAATTTAGTATTGTTATAGATTTGCAATTGACCATTTGGAAATTGATCAGTTCCAATTAGCTGGAGATTCTCCAAACCGTGTAAAGATGTGAGTTTCGATGTATATTCAATATTAAGATTTCCTCCTATTTTAATTATTGATCTTAATGGGGAAAGATCTTCTACACTACCTCCGATGTTAAGTTCATATACATACGTATAATTGTTTTTTCCAAGATCATCAACTTGTTGTTGAGTGTTTAAGTATATTCTTTGTTCACTTGGAGAAGTATGTTTTTCTGAAATAAAACTTACTGTATTTCCGTAATAAATTTTATTCTTTGTTTTCACATAAAACTTAAGATAGTATTTTTTATCACCAGTTAAATCGTAAAAACTTCCCTTGAAAATTCTATCTCCTGTGACATATTCTTTTGTTTGATTTCCTTCATTTAAATCGATAGTTAAGTTTTCATTTTTCCCGATTAACATTCCATAATAAACAATCTCTTCATCATTGGTTTTGATAATCTCTCCTTCAAAATCAACTTGTATTTGAGAAATGAAACTTGGATTATTGGTTTTTAATTCTATTTGATTTTGATTGATTGTTTCATTGTCGTTTATTGTATCATCGTTCCGACAGCTAACAATTAATATGAATAAAAATAAGAGTAGTGATTTTTTCATAGTATAGTTTTTACTGTTCAAAAATATTAATTTTTTCTACATAAATAGGATTTAATACAACTTGTCATTCAATAAAAACTTCCTATTTTTGGTAAAATTATTATAAAAATCCTTTCAGAGTTCAAAACTCTGAAAGGGTTGATAAAAATGAATCTATGAAAAAACTGAAATTCTCTTTATTCTCAATTCTTTTTTCTTTAATCATGTCGGCTCAGCAAAACCCTTATTATCAGCAATATGCTAAATATAAAATGGATATTGATGTAGATGCTGTCAATTTCACATATCAAGGAAAACAGACTTTGGATTACAGAAACAATTCGCCGGACGAGCTAAAAGTGGCTTATTTTCATTTGTATTGGAATGCTTTCAAACCGGGTTCTATGATGGACCAGCGCGTGCAGTCTCAGGGTGTAAATGCGGATGGAAGATTGGCAAAAAGAGTTGGAAATACAGTGGTTTCCAGATTATCCGAAATTCCGAAAAATGAAGAAGGCGCACAAAATATCCGTTGGATTAAGCAGAATGGCAAAGATTTGAAGTTTGAGATTCAGGGGACTGTTATGAAAGTTTTTCTTGCTGAAACAATAAAACCAAATTCTTCCACAACTTTTACAATGGAATGGGACGCCAATATCCCGATGCAAATCCGAAGAGCTGGAAGAAACAACCGCGAAGGTGTCGATATGACAATGACGCAATGGTACCCAAAAATTGCTGAATACGATTATGACGGTTGGGCGGCTTTTGATTATGTCGGAAGAGAGTTTCACGCCCCATTTTCTGATTATGAAGTGAACATCAAAATCGATAAAGATTATGTCATAGGAGCTGGAGGAAATCTTGAAAATCCAACAGAAGTAAAAGGTTATGACAGCAATGCAACCATCAAAGAAGACATTTCCAACAAAGTGACTTGGAAATGGACAGCGAAGAATATTCTGGATTTTGCCTGGGCGGCGGATAGAGATTATTCCGTGGAAAGCTTTCCGATTTTGGACGGTCCAAAAGTTTACTTGGTTTACCAAAAATCTGAAAAAACAAAATATTGGTCGGAAATGAAACCTTATATCACCAAATATTACCAATTAATGAATGCGACTTTCGGGCGTTACAAATGGCCAAGTTACTCATTCATTCAAGGTGGCGATGGCGGAATGGAATATGGAATGTGTACTATGATTTTGGGAGAAGCCACTTCACTAGAAGGTCTCAGCGGATTGATGTTCCATGAAGGTGCGCACTCTTGGTTTCAGCAGATGCTGGCAACCAACGAAAGTGTGAGACCTTGGATGGATGAAGGTTTTACGCAGTATGCAGAAGATTTTGTGTCTTACAGATTGTTTCCGCCAAAAGAATCTCAACCCAATCCATTTGTTGGCGCTTTGAAAGCTTATGCTAATTTTGCCAAATCTGCAAAAGAAGAACCTGCAGTTTGGTTGGGTGACCATCACGATAACGGAACAGCTTACACTTATGCAAGTTACATCAAGGGTGAAACATTTTTGGTGGAGCTAGGTTACATCGTTGGCGAAGAAAATCTGAGCAAAATTATGCTGAAATATTATGACGAATGGGCGATGAAACATCCTACTGAAAGAGATTTTATTCACATTGCACAGTTGGTTTCTGGAATGGATTTGAAGTGGTTCCAACATTATTGGATTAATACAACAAAAACCATTGATTACGGTATCAAGAATGTGAAGTATGACCCACAATCAACAACAATTACTTTAGTGAACAAAGGCGGTGTGCCGATGCCAATTGATTTCAGTATTTTGACAAAAGATAAAAAAGTCATCAATTATAATATCCCATTGAATTTGACCAGAGTTTGGAAAACGAAAGATATCTACGGTAATATTCAGACTTTGCCTTATTGGGCTTGGACACAGCAGGAATACACGTTTACAATTCCTTATACAAAATCTCAGTTGTCTGCCTTGGGAATTGATTTCAGCCAAAGATTAGCGGATGTTAATCCTGAGGATAATTATTTGGAAGTAAAGTAATAGTAATGTAACAGTGTAATAATTTAACAATGTATCAATTTCAACTGAATTTAAGATTTTCAAACATTGGTAAACTGTTACATTTTTAAATTGGTAAATTAATAAAAGTAATGAATTCCATCGTAATCAATATAGGAAATACCAATATCCGTTTCGGATTGTTTGATGATGATAATTGTGACCTGTCTTGGGTCATCAATACCAAACCTTATAAAACGACGGATGAACTTTTTGTCCAAATCCTGATGCTTTATCAGACCTATAAAATTGAGGTTGATAAAATCGATAAAGTCATTATTGGTTCCGTTGTTCCCCAATTGACGAAAGTTGTTGCAAGCGCAATTAAGAAAATTCATAACAAAATCCCTGTAATTGTAGATAGAAATACACCGTCTGGTGTTATCCCGAAATCTAAACAAATGGGAACAGATATCTACGCGAATCTTGTTGCGGCGCATAATCTCTATCCAAGTCAGAAGAAAATCATTCTCGATTTCGGAACAGCACTTACAGCAAGTTGCCTGGCTGAGAATGGAGAAACTCTTGGAGTCATAATCGCACCTGGAATTGTAACTTCACTGAATAGTTTGATTAAAGGAACAGCCCAATTACCGGAAATCGAGTTGGTAAAACCAAAATCTGTTTTAGGTCTAGATACAATTACCTGCATGCAAAGCGGAATGGTTTATGGTTTCCTGGGAATGGTAGAAGGTTTTATAGACCGGATTAATGATGAGGTGAATGACCAATGTTTCGTCATCGCAACAGGCGGTGTGAGCCACGTTTACAAACCTTTAACGGAAAAAATCAACATCGGCGACAGGTTGCATACCTTGAAAGGTCTGTATTTTTTGGGGAAGGATTTGTAGATTATAGTATTTGTATTAAAGGTAATAATGATGAAGGATTTTCCAAGAATAGAAACCGAAAGATTGATTCTTTCTGAATTGAAAGAAGGCGATTTACCATTAGTTATAGAGTATCTTCAGGATAGAGAATTTTCAGAATATACGTCTAGTATTCCTCATCCGTATGGAAAAGAAGAAGCTAATTTTTGGTTGAAAATGACACAAGAAGCTTTTGAGTCAAAAAAAGGATTTACGTTTGCAATTCGCGATAAAGAAGAAAAAATTATAGGAGCAATTGGTCTTCACGATCAAGGTTCGGATAAAGCAGAAATGGGATATTGGCTGGCAAAAATATTTTGGGGCAAAGGTTATGTTACGGAAGCTGCAAAAGCTATTGTTGATTTTGGTTTTAATGAATTAGAACTTAATAAGATTTTCGCTGTTCATTTTCCAAACAACCCAGCTTCTGGAAAAATAATGAGAAGAATCGGAATGGAATTGGAAGCTGTTTTAAAACAACATCTGAAAAAAGATTCGGAATATTATGATATTCCAATGTATTCTATTTTTAGGAATAAGGTTTAATTAACGTTTAGAATTAAAAAAGTCTTTTACGATTGCAGAGCATTCATTTTCCAAAATTCCAGTTACAACTTCTGTTTTGGGATGAAGTGACAAACCTTTATTGATGAAACCTCTTTGTTCATCTCTAGCACCAATCACAACTTTCGAAATTTGCGACCAGGCTAAAGCTCCGGAACACATCACACAAGGTTCCAAAGTCACATATAAAGTACAATTCTGTAAGTATTTCCCACCAAGAAAATTAGCGGCAGAAGTTATAGCCTGCATTTCTGCATGCGCTGTAACATCAGTAAGTGTTTCTGTTAGATTGTGAGATTTGGCAATCACTCTGTCATTCGACACGACAACACAACCAATTGGAACTTCGTCTTTTTCCAAAGCTAATTGAGCTTCTTGGAAAGCCATCTTCATAAAATATTCGTCAGTGAACATATTTAGATAGGGAACTTTTCGGATTTTGTCATATCAGCGATGCTTGTATCCAGAATTGGTAGCATACTATCACGGACATTAATCAATAATTTACGGATTCCACAAGTTCCCTCATCTGTACAATCTGCACATTTTTCATAAAAATTGAGAGAAGCACAAGGCAACATTGCTACTGGTCCGTCAACGATTCTGATGACATCAAGAACTTTGATATCGGCTGGGTCTTTCATAAAAGTGTAACCACCTTCAGCGCCTCTTTCACTTTTGAGAATCTTGTTTTGTTTCAGTTCACGCAGGATTTGTTCCAAAAATTTGAGTGGAATACGTTCGTTCTCCGATATTTTTTTAGCGGAAAATAATGAAGCATTGTTTGTCCTGTTGAGGAAAAGCAAAGTTTTGATAGCGTATTTGACTCTTTTTGAAAGCATTTTGTAAAAATAATCAAAATTTTATATTTTGGAAATATATTTATTATCAATAAAAAACCGCCTCATTAACTTAATGAGACGGTCATATAATATCTAATTCTGATTAAGGAAATGTAACTCCAGAATAAGAATTTGGACTAATCATTGATAGATTAGATTTGTATTTAGTATTGATTGCTTTTAAAAATTCGTTAGCTATGATAGCATAACCACGTCCGGTTAAATGCACTCCGTCAAGAGAGAAAGATCCTCCAGTTACAAATTTTGCAGAATATCTTACGCCATCCCACTGGATTCCAGATGCAGAATTCAATTCGACCATTTTAGCATTGGCATCTACAAAAGCATAACCGTTATCGTCAGCTGCTTTTTTAATAATAACATTATAGCTGTTAATTGCAGTGTCAATAGCTGTAGCTTCTGTGCTTGTTAAAATATATTTGTCTTCAAACGGGTAAGCAACACCTCTTGCGCCTAAACTAGCTGGGATACCTGGAGGAAGAGTTGCAGCAGTACCAATTGATCCAGACGTAGTCAAAGGAATAAGGTCTGTTGATTTAGCCTGTCTGGCGCGACCATAGGTAGCACCAAGATAAGGTGCTAACGCCATCAATTGTGGGTTTCCAGATGCTAATGCGGCTGTTGTTATAGCATTACCTAGGTTAGGAAGGCTTTCATCAAAAATCAATAAAGGATTGGTTGCAGTTTTTGATAATGGTTTAATTCTGTCACCAGCTCCCAAAGCAGTTAAAATTTGATTAAGTGGTCCATATAAACTACTATTTAGTTGGTCAATGGTAGCGTTTCCAACATTTACATCTCCTTTACCAAGCAACGTTGCTGTTAACGGATTATAAGGAACGGTTGTCAAAGAAGGAATTGTTGTTACATTTGGGATGTTTGCAATTACACCTTTCGCTCCGGAAGTCTTGATTTGAGACACCAAGAGATTATAATAGGTTCCGAATTGATCTGCAGGAGTTAATGTTTCAACAGTATCATCAGCACCAGCTAAAGCATAAAGAAGAGCATCATTATTGCCAATCCATAAACTGAAAAATGTTGGTTTCTGTGCTAAAAAGTCTTGGATAACAGAAGTTGTTGGGCTTGATGCAAATCTAACAAAATAAGGGTTAGCTGTTTTTGCAAGAATACCTTGAACGTTTCCATAACCAGGAGCTAACAGATGTGATACTTTTGCACCAGGAACTCCCATATTATTAAATGGGCCTGTTAACACAGTATTGGTAATAGTAGCAGCTTTGTTATCATTAGCAAAAGCTATTGTAGGTGTTCCTGCACTGAAGCCGGTAATTACTCTTTTAGTATCTGCTATCTGTACATTTCCTGTCGGCAGAGTCAGTAGTAGACCTCCATTGTTATCGGGCATCAATGGCTGCTTGAATTCTCCACCACCAGCTGATTGCATTTGTTTAGCAATCATACTTGGGTAAGACTCGTTTTGTCCGTCTGCATATAGAGCACCATCTCTGTAACCAGCAGTTAAGGAATTTCCTAGAGAAATATATTTTGAAAAGTTAGCTTCTCCTGAAGTGACAGCAACATCTTCCGTACTATTTTCGAAATCTGTCTTACAGCTCACAGCTAATAAAAGCGTTGCAGCTAATGTTGATATATATATTTTTTTCATAATAGATTCAATTTTAAAATGCGTTGTAAGATAGTCCTAAACCAAAATAGAATACATCAGCTTTTGCTTGTCCTGCAAATTTGATATTTTGATTACTAAAAGTTCTGCTTTTAGGCATTGCATAAGCTCCTGAAAGATCAACCCCGAATTTGTTGAATTTGAAACCAACCCCACCAGTAATTACGTAATTGTCAAATGAAGGTGTTTCTGGAATAAAATCTTTATCCTCATATGGAGTCTCGTCATAATACCAACCTAATCTACCAAAAATTCTGTCGTTGAACGCATATTGAGTTCCAAGACGGAAACTTGAAGTGTTTTTGAAGTTTTTAGGCGAAACAAGAATTGTTGGATCGTTTGGCTGATTTCCTGCTGCTACATTATCAAAATCTAATGTCAGCTTGCTGTATCTCTCCCAGCCGTGGTAATTATAGTCAGCAGAGACAAGCCATTTTGGAGTGATTTTATATGTTATACCCAATGTATATTCATCCACAAGAGGTAATGTTGCCTTGAAGTTGTCTGAGCCTCCGTTGAAATTTGGCAATAAAGAAGTTGGTACCATAAAAGTAGCTTTTCCTTTTTTAGCTTTCATATCTACAGGAGAACGATAAGCTACACTTACGTCCCACTTTTCATCCGGTTGGAAGTAAAAACCAAAACCAAATCCGTGACCTGTTGCGCTATCATCTAAAAGATTAAGCTGTCCATTGTAAATTGTTAAAGCTTTTGTCCAGTCCACTTTTCCTTTAGCATAGATATAGCTAGCTCCAAAAGACGCCCAAGGTGCCAGTTTTACTGAAATCATGGGTTGGAAAAAATAACTTTTCAGTTCTAGCTTCTGCACAATTTCTTTACCTTCCCAGTCGCTTGGCCACTCGATAGTGCTTCCAAAAGGGGTAGAGAAACTAAAACCTAAAGAAAGATTGTCTAAAACCTTATATGCCACAGCGGCATAAATTGGTGTTCCCAACGGATTATCTGTTTCGGTTTGTTGCAGCGTACTTGTGTTTTGATATGTAATCTGATTTGAAACTCCAAAGCCACCCGCTACTACACTCAGTTTTGAAGGAATGAAAGAAATCCCTGCTGGGTTGAAAAATGCAACACTTGCATCCTCTGCGTGAGCACTGGTGTGAGCCATCGCCAGCTGTTTAACACCTTGTAGAGATACTCGGAAACCTCCTGCGTATGTCATCACTCCGGCTGCTAGTGCCATTGATATTAAAATTCGTTTCATATAATTATTATTAATGTTCCAAATTTATAATTATTTTAATAACAATTGAAAAAAAACATAAAAAATGTTAAACATTGCTATTTGTAGAATAATTGTTTAAGTTAATGCGTATTTTATATGTTTGAAAATTAGATGATTAAATTGTTTCTGTCGTTTTTTGGAAATTTAGTTTAACTTTAAACAATGTAGTGTAAATCATAATAAATCACTAAATTGTATTTTGATTAAATACTAATGATGGGCTTGTTTTTTTGATTAATTGTTAATATTAATTCAGTATTAACTTAAAATTAACAAAAAAATATTTTTAAAAGATATTATCGTTAAGCTTAAATAAAAATTATATTAACTTTGCAATCAGATATAAAAAATAAAATATGAGTTGTGGATGTAAAACATCCGGCGATTCTTCCCATTCTTGCGGCACCAAGTCCGCTAATGGGTGTAGTAGTGTAGATACCTGTGGGAATAGTTATAAATTAAGTGTTTTTGACTGGCTTTCTGATATTGATCCCTCAAAATCAAAAAGTTCTGAATATGTGGAAGTTCGTTTTAAAAACGATCGTAAATTCTATTATAAAAACGTCAACAACCTCCCTTTACATATTGGTAGCATCATTGCTGTAGAATCTAGTCCGGGTCACGATATAGGTGTAGTAAGTCTTGCTGGAGAATTGGTGAAAATCCAAATGAAAAAAAAGAATGTTCCAGAAGATCACACCCTGAAAATTTATAGACTTGCCAATCAAAAAGATATTGAAACCTGGCAAGAACTTAGAAAAAAAGAGAATAATATCAAGATTGATGCACGTAAAATTGCTTACGGACTCAACCTTGAAATGAAAATAACAGATGTAGAATACCAAGGAGATGGTTCCAAGGTCACTTTTTATTACACGGCCGATAACAGAATCGATTTCCGTCAGTTAATAAAAGAATATGCATCCAGTTTTCGTACAAAGATTGATATGAAGCAGATTGGTTTCCGTCAGGAGTCTGCAAAAGTCGGCGGAATCGGGTCTTGTGGAAGAGAGTTGTGCTGCTCATCTTGGTTAACAGATTTCCGTTCTGTGAATACCAATGCAGCAAGATACCAGCAATTGAGTATCAATCCTCAGAAATTGGCCGGGCAATGTGGTAAACTGAAATGTTGCCTCAATTACGAATTGGATAGTTATCTAGACGTTCTTAGAGATTTTCCATCGTCTAGTACAGTTCTGAATACCGAGAAAGGAAGAGCTTTTTGTATCAAAATCGATGTTTTCAAAAAGAAGATGTGGTTTGCCTACGTAGAGAATTCTATGGCTTGGTACGATTTGGATATTTATGAAGTTAAAAAACTGATTGCCATTAATAAAAATGGTGAAAAAGCACCAGCTTTGGAAGATCTGAAAGTTATTGAAAATCCTTTGGTAACTTCGGATTTGATACAAGAAAATAGTGTGGATCGTTTTGAGAAAAAATTCAAAAAACCAAGAAGCGGTCAAAACAACAGGGACAGAAATCCGAGACAAGGTGATAACAGACCGGCGAAATCACAGGATAATAGAAATCCTCGTCAGCCAGAAAACAAAAGCCACTCTAACGAACAAAAGCCTGTAGAAAACAAATCTACTGCTCCAAAGGTTCAGACGACTGATAATCAACAAGCCTCGGATAATAAAAATCCGAAGCAGAATCATAACAGAAATCGCCAGAATGGACAAAAGCCGGTAGAAAATAAATCAGCGGCTCCGAATGTTCAGGCGACCGGTAATAATCAACCTCAGGAAAATAAAACGCATAAAAAACCGTTCAAAAAACCGAAAAAGAAAACACCTCCTAAAAATGAAGGGAATGCTTAGGTCACTTTTTGCTTTTGTTCTATTGATTGCACTCTTTTCTTGCCAGAACCCAGATGATCAGGTGTTGATTAACAATGTTGGCAACCAGTGGAATAAAAAGAAAGTTCAACAATTTGATTTTGATGTGACGGATGCACAGAATCAGAAAAATATCACGTTTGTTGTTCGTAATAATAACGATTATCCTTACAGTAATCTTAGATTGATTGCGACGGTTGAACATAATAAAAAAGCAATTTCTACAGATACACTCAATTATGTTTTGGCAAAACCAAACGGTGAGTGGCTGGGAACAGGATTTGGAGATACAAAGGAAACATTATTTCAATATAAGCTTAATTACAAATTCCCTCAAAACGGTAATTATTCTGTGAAAGTTGTACAGGCAATGAGGAAAAATATCTTACCGGGAATAGAAGATCTAGGTATTAAAATTCAAAACTTAAAGCCATAATTTATTAATGGAAAATAAAAAAGCTGAAAATAAAACTTTCCCTCTGCCAGACAAGAGAAAAGCTAAATCAGGAATCCGAAAATGGATCAAATTCATTTGGATAGGATTTTTAGCAGCTGTGTTGGGTATTTCTGGTTTGTTCTTTGCCGTTTCTCAAGGTTTTGTAGGAGATATGCCAGATGTAAAGGAGTTGGAAAACCCTGATATTTATGTTGCTTCGGAAATTTATTCTTCCGATAATGTATTGTTGGGGAAATTCGAGAAAGAAAAAACTAAGCCGGTAACTTACAAGCAGTTGCCTCCATATTTGGTTTATGCCTTGCAAGCAAAAGAAGATGAGCGTTTTAAGGAACATTCTGGTATCGATTTGAAATCAATTCTTAGAGCGGTAAGATTTGGTGGAGAAAGAGGTGGAGGTTCTACCATTACGCAACAGTTAGCAAAATTATTGTTTACTGGAAATGCTTCTCAGAACAAAATAGAAAGAGCATTCCAAAAACTGAAAGAATGGTGTGTTGCGGTAAGTCTTGAAAAGCGTTATACGAAAGAAGAAATTGTTGCTCTATACTTTAACAAAATGGATTTCCTTTTCAATGCGAAAGGGATCGAAATGGCTTCCAGAGTTTATTTCAATAAATCTGTTAATCAATTGACATTGCCGGAAGCTGCGACTTTTGTAGCAATGCTGGAAGCGCCGAGAAGAAATAATCCTTACAGAAATCCTGAAAGAGCAAAAACCAGAAGAGATGTTGTTCTGAAACAAATGGTAGAAACAGGTTATATCGATCAATCCACTTATGAGCAAGCTGTAGCAACTCCGATTGTTGTAGATTTCCATGAAATCAAAACTGTTGAGGAAGGTTATTCTTCTTATTACAAATTTTACTTAAGAAAAGAGATCCAGCAATACTTAGAATCTTACGAAAAAGAAACAGGCAAAGAGCTCAATCTTTATAAAAATGGATTGAAAATCTATGTGACTTTGGATTCCAGAATGCAAAGATATGCAGAGGAAGCGATTAAGGAACATATGATTAATCTTCAGAAAAGTTTTGACGGCGAGATGAAACGTAATCCAAATCGCCCATATTATAATCTTTCGAAAAGCCAAATCAATGATTTAATGATGTCGGCAGTTAAAAGAACCGGACGATATAAGCAATTGAAAGCTGAAGGGATGCCAGAAGATTCTATCATGATGGACTTCCATCAGCCTACAAAAATGACCAGATTTACTTGGGAAGGCGAAGAGGAAGTAGAAATGTCACCTTGGGATTCTATCCGTTATCACAAACAGATTGCACAGGCTGGATTGATGTCTATGGAACCTGCAACCGGTGATATCAAAGCTTGGGTTGGAGGGATTAACTGGCAGCATTTCCAGTATGATCACGTAAAACAAGGAAAACGTCAGGTAGGATCTACATTCAAACCTTTCGTATATGCCACAGCAATTATGCACCTTGGGATGACGCCTTGTTCTACAGTTTCCAATGCTTCTTATTCCAAAGGAAGTTGGCACGTAAAAGGTGGAGGCGGAACAGTTACCATCAAAGAAGCGATAGCAAAGTCCTTAAACCCGGTGGCAATCCGTTTAGCTGAAATGTCAGGAACAGAAAATGTCATCCAATTAGCAAGAGACTTGGGAGTAACAGATCCAATTGATAAAAGTTTACCAATGGCTCTCGGTACTTCAGATATTACGATTTACGAAATGTTAGGAGCTTACAGTACGTTTGCAAACTTTGGAAATTACACAAAACCGGAAATGATTTGGAGGATAGAAGATGCTAACGGACGAGTAATCAAAGAAGTGAAGCCTGTAGTGAAGGAAGTAATGAACGAAATGTACGCTTATACAATGATCGACTTGATGAAAGGTGTGGCGGAGTTTGGGACAGCTTCTGGGGAATTGAGAAGAAGAGGAATTCCTGCAAGTGTAGAGATTGCTGGTAAAACAGGTACAACTCAGAAAAACTCAGATGGTTGGTTTATGGGAATTGTTCCAAAACTGGCAACCGGTGTTTGGGTTGGATGGGAAGACAGAGCGACCCACTTCTGGAGTACAGGTGAAGGACAGGGTGCAAAAATGGGACTTCCGATTTGGGCCATTTACATGAAGAAGGTTTTTGCAAATAAAGCTCTGAATATCCTGCCAGAAGATAAATTCATCAAACCAACCAATTGGACTGGAAGTTGCTCAGATCTCAATAATCTCAGAAATGGTTATGGTGATGATGGCGGGTTGCAAACCATTGATGAACTAAAAAATCCTGTCAGAGAAGTTCCTGACAAGCCGGTGAAAAAAGAAGATCATTCTAATGAGGCTTTGAACTCAGGAGAAGATATTGATTTTAACAAATAAATAAATCCCGCAGCATTGCGGGATTTTTGATAAATGAACATAAAAAATATTACCCAAAAATTCATTCAAATATTTCCAGGGGATTTTTCTGGAAATCCGATGCAGAGACAAACACCTGATGTAATGTTCTGTATACTAGAGCCTGCAGATTTTGATCAGACTGAGTTAATTGATTTTAATGAAGAACTGTCTTTCGAAATTGGTTTGGGAAAATTAGAAAATGATAAAGACTTTTTAGCAGCACAGAATCTTCCTGATAATGTAAAATCCTATGCAACAGCTTATGCAGGACATCAGTTTGGAAATTGGGCCGGACAATTAGGAGACGGAAGAGCAATCTATGCTGGAGAAATCCAAAATGGAAGTCAGCAAACCGAAATCCAGTGGAAAGGAGCAGGAGCAACACCTTATTCCAGACACGCAGACGGCAGGGCAGTTTTACGTTCCTCGATTCGGGAATATCTGATGAGTGAAGCAATGTTTCATCTTGGCGTTCCTACCACAAGAGCTTTGAGTCTTTCGAAAACTGGTGAAGACGTGATTCGTGATATCCTGTATTCCGGGAATCCGCAAAAAGAGCAAGGCGCAGTTGTCGTAAGAACTGCTGAATCATTTCTCCGTTTCGGACATTTTGAATTGCTATCGGCGAGAAATCAAACTGATTTGCTGAAAAACTTGGCAGATTACACGATTGAAAATTTTTATTCCGAAATTAATTCAGAAAATAATCCCAATAAATATATCGATTGGTTTAAAGCAATTTGCGACAGAACTCTGAAAATGATAATCGATTGGTATCGTGTAGGTTTTGTTCACGGCGTGATGAATACCGATAATATGTCGATTCTAGGATTGACGATTGATTATGGACCTTACTCTATGGTGGATGGTTACGATTTGGAATTCACGCCAAATACAACAGACTTGCCAGGAAAAAGATATGCTTTCGGAAAGCAAGGTCAGATTTCTCATTGGAATTTGGCAGCTTTAGCGAACGCTATTTTTCCTTTGATTAATGATTCTGAAATTCTGGAAAAAATCCTGGACGATTATGGAAAACGCTTTTGGGCAGAACACGATAAAATGTTAGCCAACAAATTTGGTTTTGATGAGGTTTTGCAGGAAGATGAACGGTTTTTTACCGAATGGCAACAACTGATGCAGGATTTGAATTTGGATTATACTTTATTTTTCCAAAGTCTTGAGAAACCAGCTTCAGAAATTAAAACTGATGATTTCTCTAATTCTTTTTACCGAAGCCTGAATGAAAATGAGTTGAAAAGACTTTCTAAATTTATCGAAAAATATCAGGAAAGAAAACTTAATAATAAAATCTCGACAACAGAATCTTTAGCATTAATGTCAAAAACAAATCCGAAATTTATTCTAAGAAATTATTTGTTATTCGAAGCGATTCAAGATGCAGAAAATGGAGATTACAAGTTGTTTTTTAAACTGAAAGAAGCTTTACAAAATCCTTATGAAAACCGCTTTCCGGAGTTCAATCAGAAACGTCCTTCGAAATATGATAATCAAACAGGTTGTAGTCAGTTGTCTTGTAGTTCTTAAATTATTTTGTTAAAATCAATTCAAATATTCTCTATCTTTGTAATAATCAACCTATAAAACAATGAGTTTAGCATCTGAAAAAAGTGAAATCATCAAGTGGATTCATTCTTTGGAAAATCCGGCTGTCATTGATGAAATTAAGAAAATCAGAAGTAAAAATTCTTTTGATTTCGAAAAGGAGTGGAAAGAAGGAATCACTATTTCAGAAGCAAGGAAAAAAACTTCTGAATTTATAAAATCCTTGAATTGGAAGAAATAATAGTCATACTTCGAAAAAACGTCACAGATTATCTAGAAGAACTAGTTGTAATTTTATATGACAATAACTATTTTGGATTTGAAAGTGATGCTGAAGAATATGTCCGAAAAATCTATGATTTCATAGAATATAATCTTCCAATTTTCCCGTTTAGAAAAACACCTGAGAATTTAGCTCAATTTGGTTCAAAATATATTTTTTACAAAACCAATCATACTACAACTTGGTATATTTTCTTTGAGAATATAGAAAATCGATATCTTGTAACTTTCATCACAAACAGTCATTCTGAAATTGTTCAGCACCTTTAATTTTCTGCTTCACTTTCATTTTCTATTTTTGCAGAAATATTCCAAACTTGAAAATCCTGAATAAAATTCTATCCATCGTGAAAATCATTTTCCCTGCAACCAAAGCAGAATTACTGATTTTCCTATTCTTTGTTATTCTTTATGGCGCAAATGCGTGGTTTATCGCAGAGAATTTCAGTATTATCTATGATGACAGAATTCCGTGGGATGGGTATTTCAGTTTTGATAATCGGGCGATTGTCCAAACTGGAGGCGGTTTTGAAAGACATCCTTTATCCAATTATTTTTTCGATTGTATCCGTGATTTTGCATTGTGGATTTCTGGAAATCATTATAACTCGGTTTTCAGATTGGTTTTGGCTATATTTTCAACAGTTGTCATTTCTTTGGCTAATGTGCAGATTTTCAAATATCTGAATAACATTATCCAGCTTCCACTCAAAATCACTCTATTGATTTTAGCTTTCTACGGATTGTTTGTAACCAATATTCTGTTGTCTTTCACGCCGGAAACTTATACTTATACCTTATTATTTCTTTCAATTTTCAATTATTATTCAGCAAGGAAAATTCAGGAAGAAAAACCGATTTCTTTTGGTGCGACTATTTTCGGTTCGGTTTTTATCGGAGGGTTAACGATTACAAATATTGTTAAAGTTTATATTCCGTTCTTGTTTGAGAAAAAAATCTTCTGGAACTGGAAAAAAATCGGAATGGCGGTGGCGAAAATTGCGACTTCAGTTGTTGTTTTTATATTCCTTTTTATGCTGAGACTTAATTTTAACTTCCAGAATTTCCTCAACAAAACCGAAGAACAATATGACAAATTCTCGAAACCAAAAGCTACACCACTTTGGGATATGATTTATTCCTGGTTTTTTGGCGGGAATATTTTGTTTTCGAATTACGAAATCCGAGACTATCACAACAAAGACAAAACGTTTTATTACAAAGCTTTGTTTATGGATGTTTACACATCAGCGGTTCCATATATTTTCATAGCGCTTGTTTTATTAATGATGATTTGGAGTGTTTTCAAAAACTATAAAAACAAATTGGTTTGGATTCTTGTGATTACATTTTTATTTGATGTTTTGGTTCATTGCATTTTGAAATTCGGACTTCACACATCCTATATTTACGGCGGACATTTCGTTTTTGTTTATCCGCTTTTGATAGGTTGGCTATTTTATAGTTATCGAGACAAAAGTCTTATTCTAAGTTTATTTTATGGATTACTTTTGATAATGACTGTCTATCTTGGAGTTAATAATTATTATCGATTGACAGAGTTTTATCAATTCTTAGAAACTTACTACAGATGAAAAACGCCTTCGGAATTCCGAAGGCGCTTTTGTTATTATAAAATCAAATAATTAGTTCTTGATGATTTTCTTAGTGATTGATTTTCCGTTTTCCGGTACAATTGTTAAGAAATAAACACCCTTATTCAAATTAGAAATATTGATGCTGGACCTATTTTCTGTCGTCAACAAAACTTGTCCAGCCGCATTGTAAAGACTCGCTTTGAACTTCGAAATACTTTTATCCAGTTTGATGTTAATGAAATTCTGTGTTGGATTCGGATAAACGCTGATATCATCCTTAAAATTGTTAATATCTGAGGTTGCTAAAAATTCTAAGCTGATATTGTCTTTCAGAATTCCCAAAGATTGTGACGTTAAATAAACTTCTGCATTTTCATTATCCATAAAACGAATTGCTCCTGAAATAACTGGCGTGTCAAAGTAATTTTGAGACGTTTTTTCGGCCCAAGTTGTTCCGCCGTTGCTGGTGTAAACTACTTTTGGAAGAATATCCAGATTAGTATAATTAATCCCAACAATCTGTCCATTGGCTTTGGGAGAGTGTTCTACATTTTGGATAAATCCATTGTAGATTTTGCTCCAAGTTGTTCCATTGTCCATAGAAGTATAAATTCCGTTGGAACCTGCCATTGTGTATTGGTTAAGATTCAATGGATTTTGAACCAGACTTAATCCAATATTTGGTAAAGCCAAATCTTCTAGACCTGCTGTGATTTGGGTCCAATTTGTTCCGCCGTCCGTTGTTTTCAGAACTCTGTTTCCAACAGTTACCAGAACTTCATTCGGATTATTTTTACTCACTTTGATTCCGAAAATGTAATCGCCATCGTAAGGAAGAGTGATAAAATCGGTCTGAATCTCATCCGGATTCGAGAAATTAACCTTAACCAAAGAAGATGTTTCACCGTTGAAAGTCGCCAACCAAGCGATATTCGGATTAGAAGAATCGGTTTCCGCAGCAGTAAAATATGTATCATAAGTTGTATGAATGGTTGTAGAGGTAGCTCCGTAATCATTACTCACTTTGATATTATTTCCCATAAAAGAAGATTTGTAAATGTAAGTTCTCCCCGCATAATCCTTATCTGCATAAACCAAATCAATCTCTCCGCCGAGCGGACTTTCGTTCAACGGCATTACATTTACAGGTGTCTCCTCATTGGTTTCAAGATTTCGCAGTGCGTAACCATATTGTACACCGTACATTAATTTGTCGGCTCCGTTATCGTTAATGATATTTGTATTTCCCATTCCGATAAAGAAAGGACTTTTAATAGATGTTAATGTTACGCCGTTGTCAGACGAGAATTTTGGATAATGGTTGTTCGAAATTAAAACTTCGTTGGGTTTAGATGGATTAAAGGTGGCATTAATTCCGTAAAAATAAGAATCTCCGTCACTTAGTCCATTAGAAACTGTAGTTGTCCACGTTGCTCCACCATTTGTAGTTACGGCAACTCTGTCATCACCCATTACTACAACGTGATTGGAGTTATTCGGATTGATTTCAATTTTAGTAATCATTTTCATCCCAAATTGCTCTGTGGACCAAGGGATTTGCGTTTCTTCTGTCCAAGTTATGCCTCCGTTCGTGGATTTGTAAAGCGCCTGATGTTGCTCAGGATAGCTCCAAGTGATTCCGCTTCCTGCGTAGATGATGTCAGTATTGTTTGGGTCAACGGCAACCGATTGTAAAATCAAACCGTTCAAAGTTTCTGTCCACGTTGCACCACCGTCCGTCGATTTGAAAAAACCACCATCTTCATTTCCTGCACCACCATTGCGAACGATGTATAATATTTGAGGATTTTTCGGGTCCATTATCGCATCATTCAGAATGACGCTTTCGTGGTCTGCGGTGTCATAAACCTTTGTCCAAGATTCTCCACCATTGGTACTTGTGAAAAATTTATTTTCTATTCCGCTGGCCAACATAGAAATAGTGTTCATTGAACCATTATCGAAAATCGAATAATTATCAATTTTTTGAATGTCTTCGTTTTGAGGAAATTGATATTCTTTAATAATAGAATTGGTCGCCAAATCTAGAATCGCCACTTTGTTCATAGAACTTCCAAGTCCAAAATATTCGATGAAACTGAGTGCAGTTCCATTATTGGTTAACCTCAATTCGAGAATGTTTGGCGAATATTCCGGATAGGGCAATGTGAATAATACGTTCCAAGTCACACCGTTATCCTCAGAAACTAAAATGTGTTTGCCAATGTAAGATGTTGCATAAATCTTATTAGGCGTTGTTTTGTCGTATGCAAAGTTCTTCATACGACCGTAATCCTGATTTCCTGCGAAGCTCACCTGCGAATGGAAAAGCTGTAAGGAAAAAGCACAGAATAGTGTAAGTAATGTTTTCTTCATATCAATCTACTTTTTTAAATGATGAAAACAAATTTATCGGGCGAAGATAAAACGACAATAAATTTTGGATGGAATAAACAGGACTTTACAAGAAAAAACGTGACATTGTTTGCTTAAATGCTTGATATATAATTATATAAATCATTTGAGTTAGAAAGGTTCATTCTTTTTGATATTCTTTCTTTTCGTTTTCTGCAAGCTTCGATTGTAATGTTGAAGATAGAAGCGATTTCCTTTGTGGAAAGGTTCATGTAGATGTACGAAATGTATCTGATGTCATTCAAAGTCAAATCATTATGTTTTTCTTTGAGTGAATTGATGAATCTGCTGTTGATTTCCTGAAAGTGTGTTAAGAAATCATCAGTGCTGTCTTCTTTGGTCAGAATGATTTTCAGTTGGTCTAATTGTTTGGTTAATAAAGAACTTTTCAGAATTTCCGGCCGTTCTTTCATCCGAAGTATGTATTCCTCGATTTTGTCATTTCTCTGAGCAAGATGAATGGCGTTGGCGGCGAGTTGTCGATTTTTATTTTCCAGTTCGTTCTTCAGCTTTTCCTTTTCCAAAAGTGTATTGGTTTCTTTTTCCTTGATTTGATTTTCCAATAGTAAAGTGTAATTCTCTTTGTTTTTCAATTCAAGTGCAATGATTTGTTCGTTGCTTTCTGCCAACAATCTTTTCTGTTTATTTTTGATGATATAAGCTCGGAAAACCCAGACTAAAAGAGCCAAAACAGCAATCCAAAAACCGAGAATGTAGAATTTCAGTTTCTTTTCATTATCCAGCTCCTTTTGAGAATCCTGAAGTTTCAATTTTATTTCACTGTTCTGGTACATCGCCTGATTCTGAATGGCGTTCAGGGAATCTTTGACTGTCAAAATAGAATCTTTGTACAACAATGCTTTTTGATAGTCTCCGGAAGTGAAATAATTATCTGAGAACCGATTGTAAATGTCTGTCAGATTAGTATAACTCAGATTTTCTGTTTGAGCTTGTTTGATATAATCAATTGCAATTTTCGGCTGATTTTGCTGTTCGTATATTTTGGAAAGTATTAATAAAGTGGCAATTTTTTCATCGTTTTCTTCGATAGGATCTAACTTGTCGATGAGAGGGCTTGCAAGAGAGAGCGCTTTTTGATAATCTTTTCTTTCGAGATAATTTCTGGCTTCGGCAATATCCAAAGCTCTTTTTCTTTTGATATCATCTTTCGCCACTGGTCTTGCCACAGAAATATAATACAAGGCTTTATCAAGCTGTTTCGTCACATTGTATAAATCTGCCAAATTCCCTGCGTACAAAGCAATTCCAATGCTGTCTTTATTAGCTATTGCCAGATCATAAGCTCTTTTCTGATGTTTTTCTGATTCTTTATATTTTCCTTGTTTTAAATAGACGACAGCGATATTGTTGAGAACAGTCATTTCTCGGTCGCTGTTCAGATGTTTCAAAGCAATGGTATAAGCTTCTAGATAATAATCAAGAGCTTCACTGTAATCCAGCATTTGATAATAATTAAGCCCGATGCAATTGGTGGAAATGAATTGTTGTTCATGCCAATTATTTTGTTCGGAAAGTGTTTTGGCTTCAGACAATAATTCCAGAGAAGCAGAGTATTTCTTTTGATAAAGCGCATCTATTCCTTTTGCTATCAGTTGGTCACAATGTTCTTTAGAAACATCGCTTTGCAAAACTGTAAACATTGAAACAAAAAGGAACAAAAACTTCATAAATAAGTTGTTGAAATCAAATTATAAAGTAAAAATAACCAATTATTTTTTTGAAGTATTATTTTAATTTTGAATAACGGCATAAAAAAACCGGAACTTAATCCGGTTGATATCATTTAGCTTCCACACAAAAGACGGCGTAAGGAATTACCCGAGCCGAAGGATAAATCTTCGAAATATTTCTCAAATCGTCTGAAGCACTTTGTTTGGAGAAATAACTTCCAGCTAAGATTTTATAGTTTGGTCTTAGGGAAGCATCGGTTTCTACTTTTAGATTTCTGAAGTTACCTCTGAATTCTGTAGCAATTTTTCTTGCTTCATCATTACTTTTTACAATTACCACCTGGATTTTGAAACCCATAATTTTTGGATTCTTTCTGCAAATCTCAGCATTTGTGAGTTCCCTACTCGCTACAAGAACTTTTGTCGGAGTTTTTGTAGGAGCGCCCACATTACGGTCGCATTTGTCCTCTATCTTTTCCAAAGCATCATTTACACGTTCATCCAGTGAGAAAGAAAGTTCAGTTCCCGATAAAGTATCCTTTTTTACAACATATTGAGCATCAATTTGGTAAAAACAAAATAGAGCTGAGAAGATGAAAAGCTTAAACAGATGGTTCATTTAAAAATTATTTTTTACAAATTTAGAATAAATTGAATGAAACGCAAACTCTCTTATTTAGAACGTTTACAAATTAATTAGAATTGACAAAAACCATCCGATAAGGTCGTCTTAATTTTTGTTAAAGTGCTATTTTTGCGGAATTGAATGTAAACTCAATAAATTTTACTAACCCAAGATTATATAAATGATTAGTTGGAGAAAGCATTACAAAAAGGGTCTGATAGCAATTGGTCTATTGTTGTCAACCGGCGCTTCCGTTTATGCACAAGGTGATCCGAAAAAGGGACAGGAGCTTTTCAAGGCAAACTGTACTGCTTGTCACGCATTGGACAAAAAAGTTGTAGGACCTGCACTTGGCGGTGTTGTTGAAAAAGTTAAAAAAGACGGTCAGGATGTTGATTGGCTTCATAAATGGATCAGCAATAATGAGAAGCTTAGAGCATCTGGTGATGCATACGCAAACAAAATCTATGAAGAAAATGGAAAGGTTGCGATGCAAGTATTCGAAGGGAAACTTTCTGATCAGGATATCGATGATATCTTAGAATACACCACCAATCCTCCAAAAGAAGAGCCGGCAGCAGAAGCTGAGGGCAAAACAGCAGTAGATACTACTGCATCTATCGAAGCAGCAAAAGCTCAACAATTGAATTCTAAAATTATGATTGCTGCACTGATCGCAATCGCAGGATTATTGTTCTGGTTGTTGCTTAAAATTCGTCAATTAGTAAAAATCCAACAGTCTCCAGAGTTATCAGAACTTAATTCTACAAGAGTTGTTTCTTTCTCTGCTTTATATGAGAAGTACAGTTTTGTAGGAAAAGGTATCGTTGGGTTGCTAGCGTTATTCGCTGCTTATGGTGTCTGGAACTGGTTGATGTGGGTTGGTGTTTATAAAGGATATGCTCCTGAACAACCAATTTACTTCTCTCACAAGATCCACGCCGGAGAAAATAAAATCGACTGTCAGCTTTGTCACTCAGGTGCTAAGTATGGTAAAGTTTCCGAGATCCCTTCTCTTAACGTTTGTATGAACTGTCACAGATCTATTTCTGAGTATAAAGGTAAATACATCGAGCCAGGAAAAGACAGAGAATTCTACACAAGTCAAATCAAAACGCTTTACGCACACGTAGGTTGGGATGAGTCCAAACAAGCTTATACTGGTAAAACAGAACCGGTAGAGTGGACAAGAATTCACAATATGCCAGACTTCGTATATTTCAATCACTCACAACACGTTGTGGCTGGTGAGCAGGCAATTATCAATAGCTTCAACGCTAAGCAAAAAGATGCCTCAAACAAAATTGATGTCGTTTGTAAAGCTTGTCACGGTAAAATTGATACAATGAACGTGGTTCAGATGGCTAACAACTTCACAATGGGTTGGTGTATCGATTGTCACAGAACTACAGAAGTAGATATGAACAATGGTTATAATAAAGAATACTTCAAAAATTTGCATGATAAGTTGAAAAAACAATATGGTGAAGGAAGCAAGATCACTGTAGATGCAATTGGAGGTCTTGAGTGTGGTAAATGTCATTATTAATAACAAAATTAGAAGTATAAATGGCTTCAAATAAAATACAATTCAGAAGTATTCACGAACTAAAAGATCCAACTTTGAATGGAAAGTTGGCTGCTAAAGAGTTCCAGAATGAAATTCCGGTTGAAGAATTCTTAGATGATTCTAGTAAAGAAGGAACTTCTCGTAGAGATTTTCTTAAGTTGCTAGGATTCTCTACAGCTGCTGTAACTTTGGCAGCTTGTGAAGCTCCGGTTATCAAAACAATTCCTTATGTGGTTAAGCCACACGATATTATTCCGGGGATTCCTAATTTCTATGCGTCTTCCTATTTTGATGGTTTCGATTTTTCTAGCGTTTTAGTTAAAACAAGAGAAGGACGTCCAATCAGAATCGATCCTAATCCTGCTGCGGGTTCTCTTGGAACAACCAATGCAAGAGCTCAGGCAAGTGTTCTTTCTCTTTATGATAATGATAAAGTGAAAAAACCAGCTTTGAATGGTGATGAGCAAGAAGATTTCAATAAAGTTGACGATTTTATCCTAAAAGGTTTAACAGAATCTCAGGCTGGCGGAAAAAAGATTGTAGTATTATCTCACTCTTTCCCAAGTCCAACTTTCAAAAAGTTGTTTGGAGATTTCAAAGCAAAATATCCTTCAGCTGAATTAGTAACTTATGATGCAATTCCTTACGCAGCAGCATTAGATGCAGCTCAGGAAGTTTTCGGACAAAGAGCATTACCGGTTTACGATCTTAGCACTTCTCAGTTAGTTGTTTCTTTCAATGCAGATTTCCTGGGAGATTATAATGCTTCTAGCTTAGAAGTTTCTTATGCTGCAGCTAGAAAACCAGGTCCTGATATGTTAAGGCATATTCAAGTTGAATCAAACCTTAGTTTGACTGGTGCTAACTCAGATTCAAGATATAGATTGAAGCCAAGTGCGGTTTTCAAAACTTTGGTAGAAGTTTATAACGGATTGAATGGCGGAACTTCTGATAAAGTAGCTTCTGAAATCGTTAAAGAACTTCAGGCAAAAGGAGATAAAGCAGTTGTTTTGGCAGATGGTTCAAAAGCAGCTTATGTTTTAGCTCACTTAATCAATCAAAAATTAGGATCTAAAGCTTTTACAGGTAAAGCTAATTTCCTTAAAGAATATGACAACGCAAGATTCAATGAATTTTTATCTTGGTTGAACGTAGGACAAGTTGGCGTTCTTATTACTAATAATATCAACCCAATCTATTCTCACGCAAAAGGACAAACTTTAAAAGCAGCGATTGAAAAAGTTCCTTACTCTGTAGCTATTACAGATAAGAAAAATGATATCTACAAAGCTTCTAAAGCAGTTATTCCTTTCGCGCATTGGCTAGAATCTTGGGGAGATATCACTCCGGAAACTGGAGCTTACTCTTTGATGCAGCCTACAATCCAAAAAATCTATAAATCCAGACAGCTTGAAGAGTCTATCTTGGTTTGGATCAATGGGAAAAATAGTCCTTCTAACAATTACTACGATTATCTTAAGGCTAATGCTTTAACACTTAATGCTGGTAAAACTTTCAATAAAACACTTTACAATGGTTTTACAGAAGGTGGACTTTCTACAGGATTGGCTTATTCTGGAGGTAATGCAGCTCAAGCTGTTGCTGAATTATCAGCTTTCAAAGCAGGTCAATTAGAATTACAACTTTATACTAAATCAGCAATAGGAGACGGAACACAATCTAACAACCCTTGGTTGATGGAAATGCCGGATCCAATCTCTAGACTATCTTGGGATAACTACCTGACGATTTCTCCAAAAGATGCAAAAGCTTTAGGTCTTGAAAACAAACTTAATGCGAGAATGCAGTTGGACGGAGATACTGTTAAGTTAACAGTAAATGGTGTTACTCTTGAGAACGTTCCAGTATTTATTCAGCCAGGTCAGGCAGACGGTTCATTAGGTTTGGCGCTTGGTTATGGTAAAAAAGATTCTGGTAAAGTAGCTGATACAGGTGTTAATGCTTATCCATTATTCGATGGTTACAATACAGTTCTTACGAATGTAAAAATTGAAAAAACCGGAGAAGATTATGAATTTGCAGGGATGCAGCTTCAAAATACATTGATGGGTCGTTATGAGATCGCTAAAGAAGTTACCTTGGACGATTTCATCAACAAACCAGTAGATGAGTGGAACAAACCTTTGGCAATGCACACAATTGGAGGTGAACTTCCAATTGGAAAAGTTGACCTTTGGGATTCTTTTGATGATACAGATGGTCCTCACTTCAACTTATCAGTTGACCTTAACTCTTGTACTGGTTGTGGTGCTTGTGTTATTGCCTGTCAGGCTGAAAATAACGTTGCTGTTGTAGGTAAAGAAGAAATCAGAATGTCTAGAGATATGTATTGGTTAAGAATTGACCGTTACTATTCTACAGAACAAAAAGTTGAAGTTTACGAAGGTCTTAAAGAAGGAATGGCAGTGCCAGAACTTTACGGAAGTAACCTTTTAGGAATTGAGGGAGCATTGGAAAATGCGGCTGAGAATCCAGATGTAATCTTCCAACCGGTAATGTGTCAGCACTGTAACCACGCTCCTTGTGAGACTGTTTGTCCGGTTGCTGCAACATCTCACGGTAAACAAGGTCAAAACCAAATGGCTTACAACAGATGTATCGGTACCAGATATTGTGCGAACAACTGTCCTTATAAAGTAAGAAGATTCAACTGGTTCAATTATGCGTTGAATGACAAGTTTGACTTCAATATGAATAATGATCTTGGAAGAATGGTTCTTAACCCAGACGTTGTTACAAGAACAAGAGGGGTAATGGAGAAATGTTCATTGTGTATCCAAGAAACTCAGTTGACTATCCTGAATGCTAAGAAAGATGGTAGAAGAGTAACAGATGCAGAGTTCCAGGCTTCTTGTGCTTGTGCTGCTGCTTGTTCTACTGGTGCTATGAAATTTGGAGATATGAACGATGTAGATTCAGAAGTTCGTAGCTTGTTCAATAGCAACAGAAAATATACGTTGTTAGAAGAGATTGGTACAAAACCAAACGTCTTCTATCATACAAAAATCAGAAACAGAAAAGAAAGTTTAAATAATAAATAGGTAAAAAATGTCAGGACATTACGAAGCTCCGATAAGGGAACCTTTAATTATTGGTCATAAGACTTATCACGATATCACAGAAGATATCGCAAGACCTATCGAAGAACGTGCAGGGAAATTATGGTGGGCATCATTGTATGCAGCTTTAGTTCTGTTTGTTTACGGATTCGGTTGTATCGCTTACACTGTGGGAACAGGTATCGGTGCGTGGGGACTTAACAGAACTATCAACTGGGGTTGGGATATTACTAACTTCGTATGGTGGGTAGGTATCGGTCACGCCGGAACATTGATCTCTGCCGTACTATTATTATTTAGACAAAGATGGAGAATGTCTGTTAACCGTTCTGCAGAAGCGATGACCATCTTCGCGGTTTGTCAGGCGGCTATCTTCCCTGTAATTCACATGGGTAGAGTTTGGGTTGGATATTGGGTTTTCCCTTTGCCTAACCAGTTTGGTACACTTTGGACCAACTTCAACTCACCGTTACTTTGGGACGTATTTGCAATCTCGACTTATTTTTCTGTATCAGTTGTATTCTGGTTTATGGGATTGATTCCTGACTTTGCAATGATTAGAGATAGAGCTAAAACGCCTTTCAATAAAAAGATATATACACTTCTTGCATTTGGATGGGGTGGAAAAGCAAAACACTGGCAAAGATTCGAAGAATTATCTTTGGTTCTTGCAGGTTTAGCAACGCCACTTGTATTCTCGGTACACACAACGGTATCATTTGACTTTGCTACTTCGGTAATCAAAGGATGGCACTCGACAATCTATCCTCCTTACTTCGTTGCTGGTGCGATTTTTTCAGGATTCGCAATGGTACAGACACTATTGTTGGTAGCAAGAAAAGTTTGTCACCTTGAAGATTATATTACAATGTACCACATCGAGATTATGAACATCGTAATCGTTGTTACAGGTGGTATGGTAACTGTAGCTTATGCCACTGAATATTTTATCGGATGGTATTCTGGATCAAGATTTGAAGATTTTACATATCTTTCTCCGGGAGCAGCAGTTGGACCTTATTGGTGGGCATTCTGGGCATTGATTATCTGTAACTTGGTTGTACCTGCAGCGTTCTGGTTCAAAAAAGTTAGAACTAATATCTTCTGGACATTCATAATCGCATTGATTATCAACATCGGTATGTGGTTTGAGCGTTTTGATATTATCGTTATCAACTTGTCTAGAGATTATTTACCATCTTCTTGGACAATGTTTAAGCCAACAGTTATTGACGTTGGTGTATATCTTGGAACAATCGGTTTCTTCTCTGTATTATTCCTTTTATATGCGAGAACATTCCCTGTAATTGCACAGGCCGAATTGAAGAGTATTTTGAAAATTTCCGGTGAAACTTATAAAGCAAAAGAAGGAGATGAGCACCACTAAGATTATATATGGACTTTACGGCGACGACGATGATTTGATGCACGGCGTTAAAGCCTTTACTGATAAAGGAATATCTATAAACGAAGTTTATACGCCATTCCCTGTTCACGGACTTGACAAAGCTCTTGGATTAAAGAAAACTAGAATTTCTGATGCAGCATTCATTTATGCTTGTTATGGAGTTACCATCGGTATCACTTTGACAGCATATATTATGAACCACGACTGGCCACAGAATATTGGTGGTAAACCATCTTTTGACTGGTTGCACAATATGCCGGCTTTCGTGGATCCAATGTTCGAATTGATGGTATTCTGTTCTGCCCACTTGATGTCATTAACTTTCTTGGTAAGAAACAAAATGTATCCTGGTGCAAAACCTCAGAATCCGGATCCAAGAACTACGGATGACAAATTTATGATGGAGTTTGTGTCTGATGATGTTGAAACGATTAAACAACTGTTGATTGATACAGGTGTTGAAGAAATAACTGTTAAAGATGCCTAAGATGAAGAATAGTATATTAAAAATGACAGCAATCTTTGGTTTAACAACTGTTTTACTGAATTCTTGCGGTCCAAAAGATAATCCACCTTTGGTATATTTCCCGGATATGTATTTTCCAGTAGCTTACGATCCATTGATGAAGGCTAAGGATGCATATTCTGACCACGAAAATGAAATTCCTGCTTTTGTTTCTCGTAATGGCGCTACAGGTCTTTCTCCAGTAGAAGGTTCTGTTGCACAAAACAGAGACGGAATTGTAAGTGAAGAAAGTCTGCCTAAAAATGTAGATGAATATAATGCTGGATATGACGCATCAAAATTGATTACAGCTTCTCCTTTGGATCCTAAAAATCTTGATAAAGATTTGGCAAGAGGAAAAGTATTGTTTGATCACACTTGCTCTGCTTGTCACGGTACTGGCGGAGATGGGCAAGGACCGATTGTACAAAGTGGTGCTTATTCAGGTGTTCCAAACTATGCAGATAGAGATATCACAATAGGATCTGTACATTATGTTTTGACTAATGGTAGAAATGCAATGGGATCTTACGCAGGACAACTGAATGTGGGAGATAGATGGAGAGTAGCTTTGTACGTTTATAATACTTTTAAAGCGCCAACTGCAACTGCAGCTCCGGCAGCAGCCGCTCCAGCTACGACAGAGAAAACTTCTACTGCTCCTGCAGCAGCTGAAGCTAAAACCAATGCTAAATAAAAAAAGAAGAAAATGTATAGTTTTTCACCTAAATTAAGATTATATTCAATTATACTCATTGTTGTTGGAGTTGTTTTATTCGGTATTGGTTATGCACTTAACCACGGATTGGATGATACTGCAATTTCTCATTGGATGGAGTCTGTTCACTCAAAAGGTCACGAAGCGCCTACACATTCCAGTGAGTTAGTTGGTCCTCAGGATCATAATGCTCATCTGGAGCATGCAAAACATCAGATTCATAATCAGCCTTTGGCGGCTATTCACACATTTGCAGTATTTGCATTTGGAATTAGCTGTTGTGCATTGTTCTTTTACAGTATCCAGCACGCTGCACATGCAGGTTGGTCTATTATTGTAACAAGAGTAATGGAAGCTATTGCTTCATTCATTCCTTACGGAGGAGCGTTATTAGTAATTATAATGTTGTTGAATATCTCAGGATACGGACACCTTTTCCATTGGATGGATCCAGAATTGACAGATCCAAATTCTCCAGAATTTGATGTCATATTATTTGAAAAGAAAAGATTCCTTAATATTCCTTTCTATGCGATAAGAACAATTATCTATGTAGTTGGAGCTTCATTCTTTGTTTGGAAATTGAAAAATGTTTCTAAGCAAGTTGATGAGAACAAAGGAAACAGAAAGATCTACGCTAGCTTATACAGCTGGAGCGTTGGTTACATTGCATTCTTCGGGTTTGCTTCTGCAGCTTGGGCTTGGGATTGGTTGATGTCTATTGACCCGCACTGGTATTCTACACTTTACATTTGGTATTCAATGGTTAGTTGTTTATCTACTTCTATTGCTGTAATGATTATCATCAGTGTTTATCTTAAGAAAAAAGGAGTTTATCCTCAGTTCAATAATAACCACCTTCACGATCTTGGTAAATTCTTATTTGCTACAAGTATGTTGTGGTCTTACCTTTGGTTCTGTCAGTTTATGTTGTATTGGTATGCGAACGTTCCGGAAGAGGTTAATTACTTCTTTGGTAGATTCGAATATTATGCACCGACATTCTTACCAATGTTAATTATCAATTTCCTTGCGCCGCTATTAGTTTTAGTAAGTAGTAGCATCAAAAGAAATTACAAAGTGGTTACATTTATGGCTTGTGTTGTAATTATTGGTCACGCCGTAGATTACTTCAATATGGTAATGCCGGGAACAGTTGGTCCTTATTGGAACAATGCTTCAAATGCATTATTAGTTTTAGGTTCATTTGTATTTGTGATTGGATTATTTACATTCACAGTAATGACAGCCTTATCGAAACTAAAATTGATGCCTACTGGAAACCCTTTCTTCCACGAGTCAGAGATTTACGAATATCCTTTCTAATTAATTTTAGAATAGAAAATATAAAACCCAGCAGTAATGTTGGGTTTTTTTATTACATTTAAAACAAATAAAGACAGATGATTCACAAAATTCCCATCGAAAATATTCTTTTTCTTGATATCGAAACTGTTCCTCAAATTGATTCTTGGAATAACCTAGATACTACAACACAATATCTTTGGGACAAGAAAACCAAATCTCAAAGAAAAGATGAAATTGAAGCTTCTGATTTCTACGAGCAACGGGCTGGGATTATGGCAGAATTCGGGATGATAATCTGTATATCAGTTGGAATGATTGATAACAATACTGGAAAGCTAAAAATAAAAACCTTTTCTGGAGAAGAAAGAAACTTATTAATTTCATTCTGTGAATTATTCAATAGTCCTCGTCTGAATAATATTATCCTTTGTGCACACAACGGGAAAGAATTCGATTTTCCTTATATCGCAAGGCGACTTTTAATTCACGGAATTCAACCCCCGATTCCATTCCAGATGTTTGGAAAAAAGCCTTGGGAAATTCCACATATCGATACAATGGAGCTTTGGAAATTTGGGGATTGGAAAAGTTATGTTTCGCTGGAATTATTGGCTCATATCTTCGGAATTCCCACACCCAAGGATGATATCGATGGAAGTATGGTTGCCGATATATACTACAAAGACGGCGATATAGACAGAATCATTCATTATTGTGAAAAAGATGTCTTAACTTTGGCAAATGTTTTCAGGCGGATGCGTCAGGAAGATTTATTAAAAAGATTAGATTAAAAATGAA
Source organism: Epilithonimonas zeae (assembly GCF_023278365.1). Taxonomy (NCBI): domain Bacteria; kingdom Pseudomonadati; phylum Bacteroidota; class Flavobacteriia; order Flavobacteriales; family Weeksellaceae; genus Epilithonimonas; species Epilithonimonas zeae. Next base: position 3,107,660 of record NZ_CP075338.1, read on the forward strand.
ATATACAGACGACCAAATAGCTGATATTGGTGAAGAAATAATCAAGGAACTTAAAACCGTTTTTGACCCCGAAATTCCGGTTGATATCTACGAATTAGGATTGGTTTATGACGTTCAGATTTCCGACGAAGGTGAAGTTTTAGTGATAATGACTTTAACGTCTCCTAATTGTCCTGTTGCAGAAACCCTTCCGGTAGAAGTAGAAGATAAAGTAAGAGGCGTAGAAGGTGTAAAATCTGCAAAAATCGAGCTCACTTTTGAACCAACCTGGACCAAAGAAATGATGAGTGAAGAAGCCAAGTTTGAACTTGGTATGTTATAATAATAAATCCTGCTTTTAGCAGGATTTATTGTTAGTTTTTATATTCGAAAAGAAAAATTTTCTTGATGTCAGAATTTAAACTCAGATAAACCGGACTATTTCGCACCGCATTTTCTAAAAATTCTTGTTCTTCCAAAGTATAAGAATGTGGGAATTTGAAAACGCAGAAAATTTCACCAATTCTTCTTGGTTCAAAATACATTGTCTTTTTCAGGTCGCAAGTTGCACCAGTGATATTAATATTTCTATCTTTTGCTAATACAACAAGGTGTGCAAAAACACTTTGCGCCAGAGCAGTAGCAAAAATATCAGTTGGAGAAAAGTGCTCTCGGACGCTAAAATCATTTGTAGGAATATATGAAGTGAAAACATCTCCAGAGCTTTCGTGTACAGAATCAATCCTATTCTCACCTACATAAGTCGTTTTTGAAGTCATAACCGCTAGTTTTTTAATTGTTTTTTCTGTAATAAATTTACATCATTTTTTTGAATTTGAAAATCCTGAATATCAATAATTATTAAAATATGATTTAATTTATATTCTGAATATTAATTTAAAAATGAAAAATATCTTTCGCCATATTATAAGCACTTTCAAAATGAAGCAAATTCTGATGAATATCGATTTTCTCAGATGACATAAATGTAAAAACCTTTTCAGTCGGCATATTTCCCACCAAATCATCTTTCGCCATCGGACAACCACCAATTCCTTTTATAGCGCTGTCAAATCTTCTGCAGCCTTCGTCATAAGCCGCTTTCAGTTTGATGTAAGAATCTTCGTATCGATTATGAAAATGTGCTCCGAAATTTATAGTAGGATATTTTGCAGGAATTTTATTAAACAAAAGCGAAATTCTTTCCACGTCGCCAGCACCAGTTGTGTCAGATAAAAGAACATCTTTGATTCCAATTTCCTCAAAACGTTTTGCCCAAAAGTCCACATCTTTCCATTTCCAGCTTTCTCCATAAGGGTTTCCAAAAGCCATCGAGAAATAGAGATTCAATTGTCTGCCTTCAGATTTTGTTAACTCTAATATATTCACCACTTCAGTAAAAGCTTCTTCTCGACTTTTATTAGTATTTCTATGCTGGAATGTTTCAGAAATTGAGAAAGGAAAACCCAGAATGTCGACTTGTTCGTGACTCAAAGCCTTTTCGGCACCACGAAGATTGGCTACAACCACAGACAGTTTTGTGTTGGAAAGCGATTTGTCAATTTCGTCCACCACAATTCCGGAATCAGCCATTTGAGGCATCGTTTTCGGGTTCACGAAGCTTCCGCAATCCAAGACATCAAAACGTACCTCCATCAATCGGTTGATGTAATCTATTTTTTTCTGCGTGGGAATCATTTCTCCCCAGCCTTGCATCGCGTCGCGCGGACACTCGGTTAAGAACATTTGTATCGTTTTTTATAATTATTTGGGCGTGCCCTTTTGTCCCGATTCTATCGGAACAAGCAGGTCGCGCTTTCCGCTATATCTTTTTCTTTGTAAACCTTCATCCTTCAGGCTTGCAAAGAAAAAGGATGCCGCTGCAATCGCTCACGCGTGAGATTCTGCGTTCCAACAGGACTCATCGGCGCTCGCTTCGCTCGCGCAAACAAACATTCAAGACTTTGATAATTCACAACTTATCAATCATCAGATATTATTTGTCGTTCACTGCATAAATATATAACTTTGCGGAGATATAGCAAATTATATGGAAAACATCCAATTAGACGGTATTTGGAGAGAAAAACTCCTTAATAGATTTATCACGTACATCAAGATATTTTCAACCAGCGACGCAGAAAGTGAGACTACACCTTCTACAGAAAGGCAATGGGATATTGCCAATTATCTGTACAAAGAATTGCAGGATTTGGGATTGGAAGATGTGAGCATCGATGAAAAAGGATACGTTTTTGGATTCATTCCCTCTAACAAAGAAGAGAAAGTTCCGCAAGTAGGATTCATTGCACATTACGATTCGTCTCCGGATTTCAACGGTGAGAATGTGAATCCGCAGATTTGGGAAAATTATGATGGCGAAGATTTGTTACTTAACAAAGAAACAGGATTCACTTTGTCCTCAACCAAATTTGAATCTTTAAAAAAATATATCGGACAAACCATCATCACAACAGACGGAACAACATTGTTAAGTGCTGATGATAAAGCCGGCGTTGCAGAGATTGTAACGGCAGCAGAATTTCTTTTGGCTAATCCACAAATCAAGCACGGACGAATTTCTATCGGATTCAATCCGGATGAAGAGATTGGAAGAGGCGCGCATCACTTTGATGTAGAAAAATTTGGAGCTGAGTGGGCATATACAATGGACGGCGGAGAAATAGGGGAATTGGAATATGAAAACTTCAATGCTGCCGGAGCTGTGGTTAAAATCCACGGATTGTCTGTTCATCCAGGTTATTCTTTTGGAAAAATGCTGAATGCGGGATTAGTTGCATCAGAATTCATCAACTCACTGCCGGCTAATGAAACACCAGCTACAACAAAAGGTTTTGAAGGGTTTTTCCATCTGACAGATTTCGAAGGTGATGTTTCAGAGGCTAAACTTCAATACATTATCCGTGATCATGATGACCAAAAATTTGAAGACAGAAAAAAACTGATTGCAGAAAAAGTAGAAGCAATCAACAAAAAGTATGGAGAGAAAACTGCTGAGATAGAAATCAAGCAGCAATATCTCAATATGAAAAAGCAATTCGAAGGCAAAATGCACATCGTAGATATTGCAGAACAGGCAATGAAAGATTCCGGAATCGAGCCGAAAATCAAAGCGATTAGAGGTGGGACAGACGGTGCGCAGTTGTCTTATATGGGATTGCCTTGCCCCAATATCTTTGCAGGTGGACACAACTTCCACGGACCTTATGAATTTGTACCTTTGGAAAGTATGCTAGCAGCTGTTAAAGTGATTGCAAATATTGCTCAATCGGTAAAATAATTTAATTTTAATTCAAATCAATTCTGAATGACAATCAAAGAAAAACAACAGGAATTAATAGAAGAATTCGCCTTTCTGGACGATTGGGAGCAGAAGTATGAATATATCATAGACCTTGGCAAAGAATTAAAAGGACTTCCTGAGGATAAAAAAACAGACGAAAATCTAATCCGAGGTTGCCAATCCAAAGTTTGGATTGATGCAGAATTTACAGATGGTAAATTGTTTTTCAATGCAGATTCTGACGGGATTTTGCCAAAGGGAATTGTTTCACTTTTGGTAAGAATCTACAGCGGACACTCTACACAAGAGATTTTGGATTCTGATTTTGATTTCATTTCAGAAATCGGGTTACAGGAATTTTTGTCTCCGTCAAGAGCGAATGGCTTGATGGCAATGACGAAACAGATCAAATTTTACGCAATTGCATTTCAACTAAAGAAGTAGGTGAAAAGAATTCTGGCATATCGTTTTTCGGCATTTGGAGATGTAGCAATGACAGTTCCTGTTTGTGTTGAGTTTCTAGAGCAGAATCCTGATGTAGAAATTGTATTCGTCAGTAGGGATAACTTCAAAGACCTTTTTGACAAACATCCACGACTGAAATTCCACGGAGTCAGTTTCGATGATTACAAAGGTGTTTTCGGAATCAGAAAACTGACAAAACACTTGATCAAGCAATTCAATCCAGATTATGTGGCTGATCTCCACGACGTAATTAGGACGAAAATGATTAATTCCATTTTCTTCAGGCACGGCTACAAAATTTTTCAAATTGATAAAGGAAAGGAAGAGAAAGAACGACTGACAGATGTTTGGAATCTTGATAAATTTCCTTTGAAAAGAACCGTTGAACGTTACGCGGATGTTTTCAGGAGAATGGGATTTAATGTTGAATTATCTCATCAGTTAAGAAATCAATCTAAAAACAAAAAAGATATTGGTTTCGCACCTTTTGCTCAACACAAAGGGAAAATGATGCCTGAAGAAAAATCTTTTGAACTGGCAAGGATTCTTGCAAGAACTCACAAAGTTTATTTTTTCGGAGGTGGAAAAGAGGAAAACGAAATTCTCACAAAATGGGAAAAACAAATTCCAAACACCCATAGCTTGTCCGGGAAATTGACACTTAAGGAAGAGTTGCAAAAAATATCCGAGTTAGAATTGATGATTTCTATGGACTCAGCGAATATGCATTTGGCCAGTTTGATGGGAACCAGATGTATCTCCGTTTGGGGTTCTACTCATCATTATGCAGGCTTTTTGGGCTACGGACAAAGTGAAGATGACATTGTCCACGTTAAAGATTTGTCCTGCAGACCTTGCTCTGTTTTTGGTGATAAAGCTTGTTTCCGGGGCGATTATGCTTGTCTCGAGGAATTAGACATTCAGAAAATTATAGACAAAGTATGAAGCTCAGTATTTGTATTCCTGTCTATAATTTCGATGTGAATGATTTGGTGAATGACCTTCATAATCAGATTAATTCAAATCAATTGGATGCCGAAATTATCATCATCGATGATGCTTCTAAAGCTGAATTCATTAATAAAAATAAAAATTTAGAAAAGACTGTCAGTCAGTTTATTTTCCTCGAAAAAAATATTGGACGTTCTAAAATCCGAAATCTATTTCTTAAATATACTCAGTCAGAATATTTACTTTTTCTTGATTGTGATGGAAAAATCATCAGTCAAAATTTTCTTAAAAATTATATCGATTTTATTAACGCTAAAAATCCCGACGTCGTTTTTGGTGGCAGAAAAGTGAGTGATGTAAAGCCTTCTGCAGAATATGGACTTAGATGGAGATTCGCAGTAGAAAGGGAGAATCTGCCTTTAAAACAACGTTTGAAATCTCCTTATTTGGATTTTCAGACTAATAATTTTATTGTTAGAAAATCGGTATTAGAAAAGAATCCTTTCAATGAAACGATTACGCAATATGGTTACGAAGATTTGATTTTTGCGAAAGACCTTTTCAAAAACAAAGTTTTTATTGACCATATCGATAATCCGATTTTCAATAATGATGTAGAGACCAATGAGGTTTTTCTTGCTAAAGCCGACCAATCTGCAAAAAGTCTTTCTCAATTGATTAAAAGTGATAAAGACGTAGAAAGAATCTCTAAAATAAAGCTTGCAAAAGCTTATTCCAGATTGAAAAAAACAGGCGGAATTTTTCTTTATAGATTGATTTATAAATTATCCAAACCTTACTTACAAAAAAAGCTTTTAGGAGGAAATGCCTCACTAAAAGCTCTTGATTTTTATAAATTGGGCCAACTTATTTATTATATGTCTAAGTCGTAAGTGGCTTTTCGTAATTCAATTCTAGTCTGATATCAGATATATTCAACCATTTTGCTATCTGTAAAGCAAAATATCCAATCAGCATTCCAAAAGTATTCAAGAAAACATCATCAATATCAGCTGTTCCTCTAGCTGTATAGTATTGTAAAAGTTCTATCGTAGAAATTCCACAAATAAATAAAAAGAATAACAATGGTAAATTATTGAGTTTTCTGATTAATAAGCCAAGTCCACCAAATGGAATGAATACCAAAATATTACCAACGATATTAATCATAAATTTTTCCGAGAAGAAGTTGTTATATCGCAAAAAGTAAGTGATACTTTGAAGCGGATTGAGTTGTAAGAATCCAAATTCAGGATGACGTCCACAACCGTAAAACATCATATATAATAGAAAAATAGTGTAAAAGGGAATTAACACTGCATAATATCTTTTCATAGGTTTCCTTTTGAGAGGATTAGTAATTAAAAGAGTTTTATACCAGAAAAATAGGTTGCAACAATTTTATCTGCTGTACTCATCAAAAATCTTTCCAAAATTCAAATATTAAACAGTTGATTAACTTTTTATGTGAAATTTAACATTACGTTAAACTGAAAAATGAAAATTAACAAAATTTTAAGAACAAGATTTTTAAAAATCGAAATTGAAGAAGAATAGGATATAAATAAAAAAATCTCAGATTTCTCTGAGATTTTCCTTTGAAGGGTGGGCCCTGAGGGATTCGAACCCCCGACCCTCTGGGTGTAAACCAGATGCTCTGAACCAACTGAGCTAAGAGCCCTTAATTTTTTTTGAAAAGGTTGTTTCCTTTTTTGTGGGCCCTGAGGGATTCGAACCCCCGACCCTCTGGGTGTAAACCAGATGCTCTGAACCAACTGAGCTAAGAGCCCGCAACGTGTTACCGTTTTGAGTGGTGCAAATATACAACTTATAACTATATTCACAAATTTTTTTCTAAAAAATCTCCGACTACAAAGTTGCTTCCGCCCACAAAAATCAATTCGTCTTCTTTACAATTCTGTTTTGCAGCAAGATAGCCAGTTTGAACCGAATCGAAAATTTTATAATTCAAATTAGATTTTTTGAGTAAATCTTCATAATCTTCCGGATGTCTTCCTCTGCTAACGCTTGGTTTCACAAAATAGAATCGAGCTTCCGAAGGCAACATTGGAATGACTTCATCGATTTTTTTGTCATTCACAAATCCTAAAACAATATGTTTTTGTTGTGAATATTCATTGAGTTGTTTGAAAACTTCTTCCAAACCAGCTTGATTGTGTCCTGTATCACAAATGGTTAAAGGTTCTTTTGAAAACTCAAACCAACGACCGATGAATTTTGTGTTTTGATGAACATTCAAAAGTCCCGATTTTAGATTTTCATCAGTAATGTTAAGTCCTTGTTTCTTTAATTCATTAACCAAAGCCAAAACTACTCTGATATTTTTCTTCTGATAGTTACCTTTTAAATCTGAAACTAAATCTGTTTTTATCTCTGTTGCATCAATAAAATCAGTTTTGACTTCAGTTGCCTTTTGTTGGATAATTTCCTTTACAATAGGATTTTCATCTCCCGAAATTACCGCAATATTTTCTTTGACGATTCCAGCTTTCTCAAAAGCAATTTTTTCAATCGTGTCACCTAAAATATTCTGATGGTCAAGTTGAACATTGGTGATGGCTGAAACCAAAGGTTTGATGATGTTTGTTGAATCTAATCGTCCGCCTAGACCAACTTCGATGATTGCAAAATCAACATTTTGCTGATAAAAATATTCGAAAGCCATTATCGTCGTAAATTCAAAAAAAGAAGGCCGAATATCTTCTGGTAAATGCTTAAGTTTTAGGATAAAACCGTAAACAAATTCTTTATCACAATTCTTTCCATTGATTTTGATTCTTTCTGTAAAATCAATTAAATGTGGCGAATTATAAAGTCCGATTTTATAACCAGATTCCTGAAGAACCGACGCTAACATGTTGCTTGTGGAACCTTTTCCATTTGTTCCGCCAATATGGATTGTTTTGATTTTGTCTTGTGGATTTCCAAAAAAAACACACAATTTTTTGATGTTATCGAGTCCTGGTTTATAGGCTTTTTCGCCGTCAATTTGGTAGTTCGGAGCCTGAATAAAAAGCCAGTCTACAGCTTCCTGATATTCTTGTGAAGTCATATTTCAAAATGAAATACAAATTTAGAAATATGGAGAATTAAAAAGAATAAAATCTAAAAATTAATCGTGTAAGTTCCCTGCGAAATATTCTGAGATTTTTTGGCTTTCACATATTGCTTTGTCCAAATCACGGCTGCTGTGATATTACAGGCATCTTTGATTCCGCTGCTTCGTCCTGCATTGGTTACATTTCCGGCTTTATCAACCGTAATGAACATCACCAATTGACCTTTGGTTTTGCAATTGTGAGAAGGTAATTTTCCCGCTTTTCCCATTGTTCCAGGAATGAAACCTGTAAGAATTCTGTCTTTCCCTATTTTAGTGATTTTATCATCCTTAGAATCTGGAGTTGTAGTCTCTTTTTTCTCTTCTTTTTTGGCGAGTTTCTTATCTTCTTTCTCAGTTTTTGATGGTTTCTTCTTTTCTTCTTTTACTGCTGCAGACGTTTCTTTTGCTAGAGCAACTGTATCGGGAGGTAAAACTTCTACATCTGGGACATAGATTTCCGGTTTTACGACAGAATCTGCTTTGGGTTGTTCTATTGGTTTTGGAGTTTCTGCAATAACAGGTTTGGGTTGTTCGGAAGCTTTGTAATAAAGAGAATTGAATGAAAATAAAAGCACAAAAAACAACAGCGCAACTACATAAAAAGCAATTGGCAAACCGGATAATTTTTTTGTTCTTCTTCGGAATTCCATCTTAAGAAGGTTTGTTGATGATGTCTAGAAACTCATTGGTGTGATACTGAATTTTCATCAACAGATAATCAACCTTTCCAACCAAAACATTATGGAAAATGTAAGACATAAATCCAACGATAAGACCAACAACCGATGGTGCTAAAGCTTTATAGAAATTAGCAGCTAAAAGATTTTGAGCAACAACAGTATCAGTTTTTGATAAAGTTCCGAAAGTGGAAGCCAAAATCAAAACACCGCCGAGAAGCCCCAACATAGGAGCTGCACCGGAAAGTGTTGCCAAATAATTGATGTTTTTTTCAGCTTTGTTGAGTTCTATCTGAGCGTGGGTTTCCATTGCATTGGCGATTTCGCTCACAGGTCTTCCCAATCTGGAAAGTCCTTTTTCTACACTTCTGGATTCTGGAGAATTATCTCTTCTGCAAAAATCTACCGCAGATTGTATTCTGCCGTCATTCAAGAGGTCATTGACATTTTTCAAAAGATAAGGGTCAACCTGATTTTCTCTGTTGAGCGCGTATAATTTCTGTCCAAAAAAAACTAAGGCTGCAATTCCCGAAAATATTAAAATGATGATAAGAGAAACACTCAATAAGCCTCCACCAAAAAGGAATTCCCAAATAGAAATATTTTGATTTGCCATAGTTTTGTCTGTTATTTTATAGTTTCAAATTTATGAATTAGTTGATGATTAATCCGAATAGATGACTAATGAATTTACGAAAAATGATTATTAATAGGAATTTTAAAAAGTAATCTTATAAGTTCCTTTGGACGAGACATTTGCCGCTTCGGCTTTCACGTATTGTTTTACCCAGCTTACAGCGGTATTCATTACACAAGGGTCAGAAACACCGCTTAATCGTCTTGCGGAAGTGACTTTTCCGGACTTGTCGACAGTGTAAGAAATTGTAATACTTCCACTTGCAGAGCAATCGTGGTTTGGTTGTGCGCCGCCTCTTCCCATTGTTCCAGGAATGAAACCTGTTAATTTTCTATCAATTCCGATTAAACTATTTCCATCGCCGTCTCCGCCAAGAGGGTCGCCATAATTTCCAGGTCCGGTTCCGTTGCCCTGTGAGCCGGATTTTGTTCCTCGTCCTTTCAATAGATTCCCGATAGCAGCATTCCCTTTTCCATCTCCAGTCGCATTTTCTTTTTTGATATCCCCTTTTGCGTTGGTCTTTCCGGTTACTGTTTTTGTAGAATTGGCAACAACAGGAGAGTTGGTCTTATCATTAGCTTTTTTAGTGGCTACCGGTGGATTTTTGGTTCTGGTTGGGATAGGAACTGTATTTTCAGGAATGTCTTTTTCTACTTTTTCTTTTGAAGCTTTAGCAACTTCTGTTACAACTTCCTTTTCCTCTTTCTTTTCAACGATTGGGGCTGGACTTCCTTCTTCCTCTTTTGGTTCTTCAGCACCTTTTCCGTTTCGGTTATCGCCATAATTGATGCGCATTTCCGTCAATTCTACAGGAATGATATTCTCACTATTAACAGCAGTTGCCTTTTTAGTTTTAATTAAAGAAGCCGGAAGAAAAAATAAAACAGAGAACAGGAAAACGCCTACTACCAAAGCCTTGGTAAGCGTAAAATCATAATGTTTGCGGAAGGCATAAGCGCCGTAAGCTTTATGTCTCTCTTCGAAAATAATATCATCCAGGTCCTGATACATTGGCAATGGCTTGTTAGCGTTATAATATTGTTTTTATAACGATTCGTAAATATAAATATTATTTTCGGAAAGGATTAATCGTCAACTTCTATCTCATCCGGACGGAAGTGGCATTTTAATTTGAAAGGGATAGGGTTTTCAGAACCAGTATAGAAATCAGTGATTTGTCCTGTCCAAGAAAGCTGAAGGTCACCGGTTTCATTTTTATCAAACTTCAGTTCATTCTCGAACAAGAATGCCTCTTCATCATCAAAAAGGTCAACTTCTGTGAAAACTTCATCATCTGTATCCTCTATGAGGAACGTTTGTCCTTCTAATTCAGATGTTGTAACAGGAAATTCTATAATGTCTAAAGATAATTGCGGGAAATTGTATTGTAAAGAATCATCGTCCACGTGGTCCAATGAGTCGTTTGTGATAATCTCAACTTCCAAAAAATTCTGCGAGTTGATATAAACAGACTTGCAATAAGTGCTATCGATGAAATATTTCAGAGTTTCCTCTGGGTGATAAATCTTTAAGATTCCTTTCATTTTAAGGATAATAGATTATTATAAATTTTTAATTGTGCTGAACAAAGATAAAAAATTGAATGAATTTGAAAAATTTTTATTAATTATTTTTGATAATAATCATAAGAATTGGTGTGTCTGTTGATGTTTTGTTAATATATGATGACTTTGCCCTGCAAATGAGAGGGTGGATTCCTGACTTTAAAATATTATATTTACACTACAAAATTGACAAAATGAAATTTTTTTACAAAATATTGCTGCTCATAGGATTGTCTATCAATATTATTTCCTGTAAAAAAGGAGATTCTCCGATGGTGAAGAATGAAGGATTCAGTACTTCTGATTTGGACTCTATCGCAGCTAATTATTATGAAGAATATTTGAAATTATATCCTCTGGAAGCTACTTCACAAGGAGACGAAAGATATAATGACCTTTTGCCAAATAATCTGAGCCAGGATTTTATCAAAAAAGAAATTGCATTTTATAATTCGGTTCAGAATCAATTGAAGTCGATTGATTATAATAGTTTGGGTAATGATCAGAAAGTAGTTTTTGATGTTCTTGAATATACATTGATCGACAAACAAGAGCGTTATGCTTATCATCCAGAATATATTCCTTTCACACAATTCGATGGTTTGCCTCTGACTTTTCCTATGTTAGGAAGTGGAAGCGGAATTCAGCCTTTCAAAACCGAAAAAGATTATGATAATTGGTTGAAAAGAGTTGATGAATTTCCTCTTTGGATGGATTCTGCTATTGAGAATTTTAGATTAGGAATTAAAAATAATGTGGTGCTTCCAAAATCATTAGTGCTGAAAATGATTCCACAAATGAAAGCCGATGAAATCACAACTTTCGAAATCGATAAAAATATTTTCTACGGTCCTATAAAAAACCTTCCGAAAGATTTCAAACCTGTTATTGCGAACAAATATACCAAGCTTTACCAAGATGCCATTAAGAATAAATTGATTCCGGCTTATCTTAAAATGGCGGATTTCTTAGAAAAAGAATATTTGCCAAAAGCTAGAACGACAGATGGTTATGGAGCTTTACCAAACGGAAATAATATCTACGCTTATTATGTGAAAAGCTGGACAACAACTAATAAAGCACCAGAAGAAATCCATAAAACCGGACTTTCTGAAGTTGAAAGACTCAGAAATGATATGGAGAAAGTGAAAGCTCAAGTCGGTTTCAAGGGTTCTTTGGAAGAATTCCTGAATTATGTAAAAACCGACCCAAAAGCAATGCCTTATAAAACTTCGGCAGAAGTGTTGGCAGGATTTCAATCCATCCTGGATAAAATCACACCGAAGTTGAAAACGATGTTCAATGTAACGCCGAAAACACCTTTTGAAATTCGTCAAACCGAAAAATACCGTGAAGCCAGCGCCAGTGCGGAATATATTCAGGGAAGTGCAGACGGGAAGCGTCCCGGGATTTTTTATATACCGATTCCTGATCCGGCAAAATTCAATGTGACTTCCGGGATGGAATCTCTTTTCCTTCACGAAGCGATTCCTGGACATCATTATCAGGTTTCTCTGCAACAGGAAAATACCAAGTTGCCTAAGTTTATGAGATTCGGTTGGATTGGTGCTTATGGTGAAGGTTGGGCATTGTACTGTGAATCATTAGGTTCAGAATTTGGACTTTATACCGACCCTTATCAAAAAATGGGTTCTTTGAGTGATGAAATGCTGAGAGCTGTTCGCCTTGTGATTGATACTGGAATTCATACAGGACAAATGTCTCGCGAAGAAGCGATTAAATATTTCTTGAGCAATGTTGCTTATGATGAAGCCGGCGCAACCGCAGAAGTGGAGCGTTATATGGCTTTGCCTGGACAAGCTTTGAGTTATAAAACGGGTGCAATGAAAATCCGTGAGTTGAGAAATAAATATCAAAAAGAGCAAGGAAAGAAATTCAATCTGGCATCTTTCCACGATGAGGTTTTAAGTCAAGGTTGTCTTCCACTAGAAGTGTTGGAACGTAAAATGGAACTTTGGGCAAAGAAATAAAATGATGAGGAAACATATTAGAAGAAGGCTTAGACACACAAAATACATTTTTTATCAGGAAACCTTAGTCGATTTCAAAGACCATTTTTGGTCATTTCTAGGCGCTTTTTTCGGGATTGGATTAATTGCATTTTTACAGTCTCAACATTTGACCGAGATTGAAAACGTTTTTCTGATTGGCTCATTCGGCGCATCGAGTGTTTTGGTTTACGGCGCTGTAAATAGTCCTTTAGCTCAACCCAGAAATCTCATTGGCGGACACGTTTTGTCAGCTTTAGTTGGTGTGACAGCGTATAAATTCTTACCGGATATTCTTTGGTTAAGCGCTTCCATTGCTGTTGCTTCATCAATTGTTGTGATGCAAATTACCAAAACAATGCATCCGCCAGGTGGTGCAACGGCTTTGATTGCAGTTCTTCCGGCTGGGAAAATTCAGGCATTAGGATATTGGTATGTAGTGTCGCCGGTTTTGAGTGGCGTTTTGATTTTATTGATGATGGCTTTGATTTTCAATAATATTCCGAAAGGGAGGAAATATCCGCATCATGTTAAGCAAACCAAATATTTTCATATGAGGAGAATGTTGAAGAGAAAACATTAAGCTTTTTCTGGAAACAATAATTTCGGAATAAAATCCTTTTCCTTATTGCCTCTCGCTGGAGAATATTCTCGCCCGTAAAAAATAATCTGAAGGTGCAATTTGTTCCAAACGCTTTCATTCCAAAGACTTTTTGCATCTCTTTCGGTTTCGATAACATTTTTTCCTGAGGTTAATTTCCATTGTGTCATCAATCTGTGGATATGTGTATCAACGGGAAACGCTGGAAAGCCGAATCCCTGACTCATCACCACAGAAGCTGTTTTGTGACCAACACCAGCCAGACTTTCCAATTCTTCATAAGTTTGTGGTACTACAGAATTGAATTTTTCCACCAAGACTTCTGCCATTTTTTTTAGGTTTTTCGCTTTGGAATTCGAAAGCCCGATTTCTTTAATTAGTTCCTTGATTTCTTCAACGCTCAACTTGGCCATTTTCTCAGGTGTATCAGCAACTGCGAAAAGAGAAGGCGTGACCTGGTTCACTTTTTTGTCCGTTGTCTGTGCAGAAAGAGCAACTGCAACCATCAGAGTATAAGCGTCTTTGTGGTCCAACGGAATCGGAACTTCGGGATATAATTTTTCTAATTCTTCCTGAACAATCTTGGCTCTTTGCTTTTTCGTCATTTTGATGGTAAATTTGTCTCAACAAAAATAGAAATTATGTTGAACGTTGGCGATTCTTTACCAGAATTTATTAGAATTAATCAGGAAGGAAAAAATATAGATTCAGAAAAACTAAAAGGCAAAAAATTGGTTGTTTTCTTTTATCCGAAAGCAAGCACACCTGGTTGTACTGCCGAGGCTTGTAATTTGAGAGATAATTATTCGGATTTGAAAAAGAAAGGTTTTCAATTATTAGGAGTTAGTGCAGATTCTGTGAAGCGTCAGAAAAACTTCAGTGATAAAAATGAGTTGCCATTTGATGTTATTGCGGATGAAAATCACGATATCATTGACAAATTTGGGGTTTGGCAGTTGAAGAAGTTTATGGGCAGAGAGTTTATGGGAATTGTGAGAACGACTTTTGTTTTTGATGAAAACGGAATTTGTACTCAGGTTATCGATAAAGTGAAAACCAAAGACCACGCTGCACAGATTCTAGATTAATTAAATCTTAATCTATAAAATTATAATGTCACTTTTAAATAATTATTAATTGAAAACTAAATAAACTCTTCTATGAATAAATATTTCTTGTTATGCTGTATTTTAGTTTTCCAAATTTCTTATTCTCAGACTTTTAAAAATGATTCTGTAAAACAATTTATTGATAAATCTTTTACGTTAATACAATCACATTCAATAAATGTAGAAGATTTGGAAAAAATTAAGAGTGATTTATATTCCAAATCTGAAAATCTGTCTTCGGTAGATGAATTGGTACCTTTATATGAAGATGTTTTTCAAAAATTAAATGACCATCACGGAGGCTTAAAATATAAAGGCAAAACATATGGCTGGCAAAAACCATTAGTTTCTAACAACTCTTATTTGAAAGAAAAGATAAAGACTGAAAAGACAGTTCACAGTAAAGTCATTGATAAAAAGTATGGGTATATAAGAATTCCGGGCAATAATGACTTTTCTTTTAAAAAAGTTGACAGTCTTGCAGATGATATTGTTTCGCACATCAATGCCGTGAATTCCAACAAAATTAAAGGCTGGATTATTGACCTAAGATTGAACACAGGCGGAAATATGTATCCCATTCTCCTTGGTTTGAAAAATTTCATTGGACGTAATTTAGTCTTTGGAGGTTTCAAAGATGCCAAAAATCAACCTAGTGGAAAATGGGAGATATATCAGGACAAAATGCTGATTGATGGTGTTGAGTTAGAACATAAAAAAGCTTTAGAATATCCCATAAGAGAAGCTATACCAGTAATTATTTTGACAAGCTGTTACACAGCCAGTGCTGGGGAAATGACGGCTATTTCCTTTGTTGGGCGCAAAAAGACTTTTATAGTTGGAGAACCAACTGCGAATTATACGACAGCTGTACAGGGTTTTAAAATCAATAATATAGCAGGTATTAATCTGTCAACAGATTATGTGATAGATAGAAACCAAAAGGTTTATAAAAACAATGTAATCCCTGATTTTGAGATTATAGGTGGTGATGATTTGAAGAACTTAGAAAATGACCATAAAATTATTAAGGCGTTGCAGTTATTAAAAAGATAGTTTACAGTTACAAAATAAAACCATTAAAATCTGAAATTCAGAAATGGCTCAAAGATAAATTAATTACTAAAAATAAAATGAAATGAGAATTGATCATATTGCCTTTTGGGTAAAGGATTTGGAGATGATGAGGTCTTTTTATGAAACTTATTTTGACGCCATTTCCAACGAAAAATATATCAATCCGATTAAAAAATTCGAATCCTATTTTCTGAGTTTTGAAAATGGTTCTCGCTTGGAAATAATGTTTCGACCGGACATTACCGAAGCCAATAATCATAATGAAGTCCAGAAATTAGGATTGATTCATCTCGCTTTTTCGACGGGAAGTAAAGAGAAGGTGAATGAATTGACAGAAAGACTTAGAAATGACGGTTTTGAAATCATTGGAGAACCGAGAACGACAGGCGACGGTTATTACGAAAGCGTCATTCTGGATCCGGAAAATAATATCATCGAGATTACAGAATAACTATTTTATCGGAATCCAAATCTCTTCCTCAGCAGAATCATCGTTCGGATTATAATGGTCACCGAAAATTTCAAAATGAGGTCTGTTATCAACCTCGAAGTGATTTTCCGGAATGAAATTTTGAAACAGATATCGGAAAAGTTCCGGTCCGTTTTCCGCTTTTCCTTTGTAGTTGAAAACAAGATATTTTCCACTTTCTAAGTCAAACAATTCAAAATCATTTGGAATATTATCATAATTAGAGACTTCAGCCAAAGCATATTTTGTGAAAGTTTGATTCGGTGTAAAATTCTCCGGATAGATTTGAAGCGAGAATAATCGATTCGGAATTCGATTGGTGATTTCATTTCTTCTCATCATCAATTTCTTCCAGATAATAGGTGTTTTATCGTCCTGAAAAGAAGTTGTAATGCTGAATCCAATCAGTTTTTTTGATTCAATAATTTCGATGCGGTGTGGTAAATTCATTATTATAAATTGAGTTCATAGAGATTAAGATCAACATCATCATTCGGAATTCTTACCACTTGTTTGAATTTCAGTCCCAATTTTTCAATTAATTTAATTGAAGAGAAATTCTCTGGTAAAGTAATCGCACTGACTTTTTTAATTCCAAAATCATTGATTCCGATATCCATCACTTTTTTGGCGGATTCGTACGCGTAACCTTTTCCCTCATATTCTTCCAAAAATGCAAAACCAATATCAACACCGTCAATTCCTTCTCTATCATATAAACCAACAGTCCCGATTTTCGCATTGTTGGATTTCAGAATTATAACACAATTTCCAAAGCCAAGTCTTTCAATATTGGGTAGATTCTTTTCTCGGATATATTTCTGAGCGTCCTCAAGACTGTGAATATTTCTATCGCCGATATTTTTCAGCCATTTTTCTGTGTTGACCAATTGCATCATAAATTCAGCATCATCGATATCGACAAGCTTTATGATAAGGCGTTCCGTTTCGTAAGTTTTTGACATTAATTATTAGAATATTTTAATCATATAGGAACATTGAAGCGAAATATTAAAATTAGTAAAAAGATTAAATAGAGTAATGTGTTTAATTATTTAAACTTAATCTAAAAATAGAAAGCTGTGCTTATGTGGTAATATTAATTTTCATAATATCTTAATTCCTCATTATCATCAGGGAAAATGACGTATTTCTGGAACTTCAAACCCAATCTTTCAATCAATTTTTGAGAAGAAATATTTTCGTCAGAAGTCATTGCTGATATTTTTGTCAAGCCGAAATTACTGGCAACTAATTCTTTTAGTTTCGAAGCTGATTCATAAGCAAACCCCTTACCTTCAAAATCCGGAAAGAAAGAAAAACCAATATCAGGAACTTCGATACCTTCTCGGACAAATACGCCAACAGCACCGATTTTTTTGTCAAGCTCTTTATGAATCACAACATAATTTCCGTAACCTAACTTTTCAATGTGAGGGAGAAATCTGTCCTTAATATATTGTTCTGCATCTTGTTTGGTGCGGAGCTTTCGGTCGCCAATATGTTTGATGAATGAAGGTAAATTATATAATTCTAGAAAGAAATCTGCATCGTCTAGGTCTGCGACTTTCATTCTTAATCGTTCGGTTTCGAAGGTTTTCATTTAGTTTTAATGGTCTTAAATATTTTTTAAATTTAAAGATTTGGTTCAATAATTTTCAAAAAATATTATTCTAAAGTTTTTGATTTAAATTAAACTATTTGCTTCAGGTTTGTTTCAGATCTAAAATTTCATCAATCAAAATTAAAAATTTTAAGGAACGATAACGGTAAAAATATAAGCGAAAAGATTAACCAAGAGTACAACGCCGTAAAGAATATTAGTTTTTCCTCGGTTTAAGGACAACATTACGGTGTAAAGCGACAGGGCAAGTAAAACCATTGATTTGATATCGAGTCCAAGTAATAAAGGCATTTCGTAGATAATGGAAACTACTGCAACGCAAGGAATTGTCAATCCGATACTCGCAATAGCTGAACCTAAAGCCAGATTTAAACTTGTTTGAAATTGATTTCTTCTTGCTGCTTTTATCGCCGCCATTCCTTCCGGTAAAAGGACAACAGCTGCAATGATTACCCCGACTAATGCTTGTGGTGCTCCAAAGTTATGAACCATATTTTCGATTTGTGGAGACAAAGCTTTTGCTAGAAATACCACGACGCCCAAACAGATAATCAGGAAAATCAAGCTCATTGTACTTTCGAAGTTGGTTGGTGGTTCTGCATGTGGCTCATCATCGTTTTCCGGAAGAAAATAATTTCTGTGTCTTACAGTTTGAACCATCAAAAATGTACTGTAAATCACGAGAGACGCTACGGAGAAGAATATGAGTTGCGCTTTGCTAAATGTTGCTGAAAGCTCGCTAGTTGTATAATTAGGTAAAATCATAGTCATTACGACAATTGCAACGAGACTGATTAAAGCCATATTTCCGGAAGTTCTGGCAAAGAATTGTTCTTTGAATTTGATGCTGCCCACCAAAAGACAAGCACCGAGAATTCCGTTCAAAATCAACATTACTGCGGCAAAAACCGTATCTCTTGCGAGTGTATGAGTTTCTTTTCCTCCGGCTACCATTAATGATACTATTAATCCTACTTCCAAAACCGTAATGGCAATTGCAAGAATGATGGTTCCAAATGGTTCACCTACTTTATGTGCTACAACTTCTGCGTGATGAACGGCTCCTAGAACAGAAGTGATTAACAGAACGCCACCTAACACAGCCAACAAAGGACTGTCGTCTGTAACGCCAAGCAGATAGTAAATTAATGATAAGAGCGGGAAAATAAAGGACCAATGAAGTAAGGATTTTAAACTCATAAAAAATGATTTCTCTAATTTACAAAAAATTACTGAAAATGGTTTTGAGAGAATGCTGCAACAAAAAAGCCACCAAACTTTTTCTTAAACCAGTTTAAGTTTTTTAAAATCTAGTAATCCGAAATTTGTTGAATAATTAATCAAAAATAATTTTTATGAATAACAGATTAAATATTGCAAAAACAGATGCTGCAGCTTACAAAGCAATGCTGGGATTGATAACTTATTTACAGAATATTTCGCTAAGTCACACTTGGCAGGAGCTTATCAAAATCAGAGCTTCGCAAATCAATGGATGTGCGCATTGTCTGGATTTGCACACGAGAGATGCTGTAAAATTGGGTGAAACACCACAAAGAATCTATCTGCTGAACGCTTGGAGAGAAGCATTGGAGTTATATTCTGTCGAAGAGCAGGTTATCCTAGCAATGACAGAAGAGATTACTTTAATCAACAAAAAAGGATTATCAGAAGACACTTATAACAAAGCGAAAGAACTTTTTACGGAACAACAAATTGCTGAAATCATAATGACTGTCATTATTATTAATTCTTACAACAGGATTGGAATCAGTACGCTGATGCCGATTTCCAGGAATTAAAAAAAAGCCACCAAAATCTTGGTGGCTTTAGAATATTTTGATGATAATTATTTTACCAAAGTCAACTCGCTGATTAATCTTGTGGCACCAGCATATTTGTCAATTACCCAAAGTACGTAACGAACGTCAACATTAATTGTTCTTTGCAATTGTGGTTCGAAAACGATATCGCCGCTCAAAGCTTCGCTGTTTCCATCGAAAGCAAGACCAATCAAGTGACCGTTTCCATCGATAATTGGAGAACCTGAGTTTCCTCCTGTGATGTCGTTGTTAGACAAGAAGTTGATTGGCATAAATCCGCCTTTTTTATCAGCATATTGTCCGTAATCTTTTTTCTTCGCAAGGTCCAGAACTTTTTGAGGAAGGTCAAATTCTTCGTCGCCTTTTTTGTATTTAGCAACCATACCATTGATGTCGGTATAATAGTTTTCCTTGATTCCTTTGTAGTTTCTGTCTTCTCTTACAGGAAGTGTTTCAATCGTTCCGTAAGTCAATCTCATTGTAGAGTTAGCATCCGGATAGAATTTTTTATCAGGCTGAGATTTTCTAAGTCCGTCTAAGAAAAGTCTGCTGTTTTTAGCAAAGTTCTCATCAATTTTAGAATATTTTTCAGCACTTAATTTTTGGTCTTCAACAATTCCGTTGGCAAATTGTCTCAATTTATCTGCGTCAATTTTCAATCTGTCTGGATTTTCTACAAAAGCTAAAGCTGATTTTTTGTTAGCAAAAACAGAAGCATAAGCCATTGTCGAAAGTGTATTAACGTCAGCAGCCAAAATCGTTGGAGAAGCAAATTCTTTAGCTACTCTTGTTTTGTAAAGAGAGGCAAGAGAGTTCAGCATTTCGCCTTCAACATTATCGTGGAAACCGTCGTAAGCCTTGTCAACAGCTTCAAGAACTTTCGTTTTCATAGCTGCTTTTCCAGCTTCGTCTTGATCAGCGTAAGTTTTGAAAAGACTGCCCAATTGATAAGCTGTTGCGATGTAATGTGCATTTCTCTGCAAAATACCACCGTAGTTTCTTTCTACATTTCTACCAGAAACTTGATTGTAATAAGATTTTATTTCTGGTAAAACACCATAATAAGTTTGCTCATTTGGAGATTGCGCAGCCCATTGGTTATAAGTCTGCTCCAGTTTTTGTTTCTCAGCAACTGTTCCGTTTTTTTTTACCGCATCAATAGTTCCTTGTCTGTTTTTCCAGTAATTGGCAACACTTGCGTATTGAGAGGCGTAGTCCAATTGAGTAGCCTTATCTTTATCCATGTACTTTTTCAAAACATCCATTGTTAATTTAGATGCTTCTACCCAAGCCGGATAATCTTTGTCCACCATTTGCTCGATTCCGAAAGATGTCAAATAACGATTGGTTCTTCCAGGATATCCAAGAATCATTGTGAAATCTCCAGGTTTGTAACCTTTAAGAGAAACTGGTAAATGATGTTTTGGTTTCAAAGGAACATTGGTTTCAGAATATTCTGCAGGATTACCGTTTGCATCTGCATAAGCACGGAAAACTGTGAAATCTGCAGTGTGTCTTGGCCATTCCCAGTTATCTGTATCACCACCAAATTTTCCTAAAGAGGAAGGTGGGGCACCAACCAATCGGATGTCTTTATAGTCTTGATATACAAAATAATAGAACTCATTTCCATTAAAGAAATCTCTTACAACAACAGTGTATTTTCCGTTCTCAGAATTTTCTGTTTGAATGGCTTTATATTCAGCATCAATAACCGCTTTTCTATCAGCAGCAGACATATTGTTGTTCAATTTTGCATTGATTCTTGCAGAAACGTCATCCATTCTTACCAAAAATCTCACGTAAAGACCTTTCGCATTGAATTCTTCATTCGGTTTCATTGCCCAGAATCCGTTTTTCAGATAATCTTTCTCAGGTGTAGAAGCCGCTGCTACAGCATCATAACCGCAGTGGTGGTTGGTAAAAATCAAACCTTGGCTGGAAACCATTTCGCCAGTACAGAAACCACCGAAACTCACGATAGCATCTTTCAAACTGGAATTGTTTACAGAGTAAATTTCTTCAGGAGTCAAATGCAGACCTTCCTTCTGCATATCAACGCCGTTCAGACGTTTTACAAGCATCAGAAGCCACATTCCTTCGTCAGCTTTCATTTGAGCATAACCCAAAATCAGGGTCATTACTAGTAATATTTTTTTCATAAGTAAAAAATTATTGATTCTTAAAAGCTATTACCCAATCTAATTTGAGCTAGATCAAACAATTGCATTAAGACTTATTTTAATGGGCTAATTTAATGATTATTTTAAATCTAATGGTATGAATTTGGTAGAGAGATTGTGTAAATTTAAAAGAATGAAATTTCTCAAATCAATTGGTGTTTTATCATTATTAATGCTTTTGCTAATTTCTTGCAATTCATCAAAAAAAGTGTCAGAATCAATGGGAAATATTAACCGAAAATGGATGTTGGTTGAGTATAAGGATTTTACCAAAGCCGAATTAACTAAACTCGAAGCGAATATGGATTTGACTAAAAGAGCTGAAGCTCCAAATCAATATGGTGCAAAAATGGGATGCAACGGAATGTTTTTCACAGCGGAACTCAATAAAGGGAAAGCCAAATTTTCTGGCGTTGGTTCAACAATGATGTATTGTGACGGAAGAATGAAGCTGGAAGTATTGTTTGGAAAAGAATTACCAACAATGGATCAATACAAAATCGAAGGACATTTCTTAACTTTATCAAATGGCAACGGAGACAAAATGAAGTTTGTAGCCGCAGACTGGGACTGAGATTAATGATGAATTATAAATTATTAACGATGATTTCATTTGCGACTTGAAAACATTTAATCTTATAATGCGCCTTTACGTTAAGAATCTTATACAATTAATCTGATTAAAATAAAAATTATGTAATCTTAGATTCCATATTACCTTTACAACCAATAAAATATTTACATATGAAAAGAAGTGCAAAAGCTGTTTGGAAAGGAACAGTAAAAGACGGAAGTGGTGTTTTAACAACACAAAGTACAACGCTTAATGAAACTCAATATTCCTTCAAAAGTAGATTTGAAGATGGCGTTGGAACCAATCCGGAAGAATTGTTGGCAGCAGCTCACGCAGGTTGTTTTACAATGAAAACTTCAGCTCTGTTGTCAGAAGCAGGTTTTATTCCAGAATCTTTGGAGACAGATTGCAAAATCTCTTTAGTTGACGGAAAAATTACTTTATCTGAATTGACACTGACTGCAAAAGTTCCTGCGATCTCGGAAGAAGAATTCCAAAAAATTGCAAAAGATGCCAAAGAAAATTGTCCTGTAAGCCAAGCTTTCAGTTTTGAAAAATCGTTGACAGCGACTTTACTTAGCTAAATACTAGTATTTAATCAAAAAATTATTAAGACTTTCTGAATTGGAGAGTCTTAATTTTTTTCTAAGTCTTGACCTCGCAACTACTATGCTGTGCGGACTCTGGTGTGTAATGTCAGAGATTTCTTTGGAGGACAGATTGAGTTTTAGGAAAGCACAAAGCCTTAATTCATTTTTAGTCAAGTCGGGAAATTCATTCAGGAGTTTTTTATAGAATTGGTCTTCGGTTTCCATAAAAATTTTGTAAAACTCATCTTTTCCGAAGCCCTTTGAGCTTTTCTTGAGTTCAGAAATAATGTGAAATATTTTATTATCGGACATTTCCGTTCCTGAATTCAGCTCGCTCAATTCTTTTTGTGTGGATTGGATAATTTCTGAAGTTTGTAACATTTGGATAGCACTATTCGTAAGCTCTTTGTTTTTTTCTTCTAATTTCTTAGCTAATAATTCGTTTTCGGCAACTCTTTTCGCCGTTTTATTTTTCTGTAATTGGAATAATAAAAAGATGATAACCGAGAACGATAAAAGCAAGGCAATTCCGAAAATAAAAAAGCGCTCTCTTTTGGTTTGAGAAGCTAAAAGTTCATTTTGGGTCATTTTTTCATTGAATTCAATTTCCAAACGGTTTACTTTTTTATTGTTTTCCTGATTGATAGAAGCTTCGGATAATGATTTTGCCGTATGAAGATATTGCAGTGCACTTTTGTAATCTTTTTCTTTTTCAAAAAGTTTTACCAAATTTTCTGCTGAAAACAATTTTAGATCAGAAAAGCTACTCTTTTCTGAAATGTCATAAGAGCTTTTTAAGTAATATAAAGCCGAATCTCTGTTGATGATATTATTGAGGTAGATTTTCCCCAAAATGTTATAAAGACTTGCAATGTCGTAAGGCGATTTGATTTTCTTTGCCAGAGTGATGCCTTGTCTCAGGTTATCGACTGCAGTTTCGGTTTCTTTTAATTTCAGATTAACATTGGCAATATTCTCATACGCCATAATAATATTGAGTGTGTCTTTTGCAGCCGTATTGCGATTCTTGAATTCTTTCAACATTTCCAAAGCTCGGGCATAATTTCCCTGTTCTTTTTCTAAGACGGCAAGATTATTATAAATGATAGAACCTTCTACAGATTTTTGCTCAGGTTTACTGCTTTCAAATTTTTTAAGCGATTGTTCCCAAAACTGTCTGGCTTTCTTAAAATTTCCCATTAGGTAATAACAGCCTCCAATATTATTTAAAATAGAATAAGAATCACGTGAATCTGTTTTGTTGTTGATTTCTAGTCCTTTGTAATAATAATTAAGTGCTTGGTAGTAAGATTCTTGATCTTTATATGTATTTCCTGCAGTAACATAAAGACTGACTTTTGTACTGTCTGCCAATTTGTTTTCCAACTTTAGGGCTTCTTGCAGATAACTCATTGCCTTTGTTCTGTTGGTTTGCATATAATCCACCGTCTGCTTCAGAAGAGTAGTGGCATATTTGTCCGGGTCTTTGGAAAGACTTGTTTGACCGGAAACAAATATCAGATTAAAAGCTAAAAAAATACAAAAAGCCCAACGCATTTTCAGAAATATGACTCGAATATAGGAAGAATAAATTTCAAAAAAAATTACTTTTTTAATTGATTGATTTTCAAAATTTTAAATCAATTGTATATATAATGTTACCTCTTGTTTTTTGTTAGTAGTTATATTGTTATCTCAACAGATATTCAAATTCTTTGATGATATTCTAATATTGTCTCAATAATTATAAAATATTTTTAAAATGGATGTGAAATTACTATTTAAGTGGCTATTTCTATTTATGTTCGGCATAACTAGCGCACAGCAGATTACATTGGATACTTCTTTGGTTTCTGATGAACCGAATACAATAGAAGAATTTTGGTATTGGTCAGGCGGGTTTCCTGTTGTTGGAACTGGATTTTCTCCTAACTCTACAATTACAGTTTACGATACTGACGCAAATGGGAAAAGATGGAGAGATTTTACAGGAACCGTTGATGCTCAAGGGAATTTTTCTGTACAGATAAGCGCTAAGATGATCCGTTCTTTGAAAGGTGCTCATACAGTGAAGGCAACAGATGGACAAGGAAAAACTGCAACCGCGACATTACAAGTTGTCGCAAATGAAAATGAAGTCTTGGAAGCTTCAGTTTCTAATAAAACATTGACAATGCAACAGTTTTTTAATTTTGGAATAAAACTACACGCCAAAAATATTGAACCTAATGCACAAGTCGTAGTCCATATTTTCTCTCCGAACGAGTCTGGCTCCGGAATTACAGGAAAATACTATGCAGATGCCAATGGAAATTTTGATATTGATTTCAATGGAAATACGCCAACTTATCCTTGGGGAGAGACAATGCCTGACGTAGCAGGAACTTGGAGAATCAATGTAGAGCAATTTGAAACTAATTTCTACGGTACTACAGAATTCAGGATATTGCCAGACAACCCGAGTCCGCAAGCCTATGACCCAATTTCTAATGTGGCCAATGGTATCCCGGCAACGCCAATAACACGTTTTGAAGTGAATGGTGTAGGTTACAATTCCGACCCAAATAGTTCTGCTTTCTATGAAGATATGACAGATAAAGTGTTCAGTCTACAGGCAGGTCAAACTTACAATGTAAAAATCAAAGGTAAAAATCGTGTAAATTATGCTCCAGATACTTATACTCTTTTTGTTGACTGGAATCACAATGGAATTTTGGATGAAAGCAATGAAATCATCAGTGAAGGTTATATTTTTGCATCTTCCGGTGTAGATGATAAATTCACACAGTTCCAAATAACAGTTCCGCAAAATGCAATCAATGGGAATACAAGAATAAGGGTTCTGAAAATGCAATCAGCCACAGAATATTCTATGTTTTGGCCAATAGGTGCTGCAGGCTATTATTACAATTCCGGACAAGCGGAAGATTATACTTTGAATATTTCTGGTGGTATCACAGATCCAGGATGTGCTTTTACCTGTCCTTCAGATATTAATGTGAATACAATCCCGGGAGGAGAAACTGCGATCGTAAATTACAATTTGCCATTCAATTGTGGTTCTCAGGGTAACTCTAGTTGTGGCATCGACTATCCTGGAAATAATTATGAAAACTGGATGCCTGCTTCAAACTTCAATACTGTAGCTAACGACTTTGTGATTCCTGCTGGAAAAACTTTGAAAATCGATAAAGTAATTCCTCATTTGATCAGATTCTCTTACGGAGCCTCTGTTGCATTCTATAAAGATAATAATGGCAAACCGGGAGAGTTGATTATGAATTATGCTACGCCAACGATCGAATCACAAAACGAGATAGGAACTACTACCGGTGGAACAGCATATGAAACGGTTATCAAATTACCTGAGGTATTAGAATTGACATCTGGGAAATATTGGGTTGCCATTAATATGCAGGGGCCATTGGTTTCTTGGGAAATAAAATCTGCTTTATCAAACGGAACCACTGCATTTACAACAGGGGATGGACAGAACTGGACGGCAAAAGAAGGTTTTGATGGCGTTTTCAAGGTAAGTTATGTTTGTGAAACACCAGAGCCACAAGTTGTTTTGGCCCAAGGATTAGAGTCTGGCGCTGCATTTCCTGAAGGCAATACTGTTGTTATTCATAACCTTGTATATGAAGGTGCTATAATAGATACTTGTGTGTTTAATGTAAATGTCAATAAGATTCTTGGCACAACAGAGATTTCTAAAAATCAGATCTCTTTCTATCCAAATCCGGTAAAAGATATTTTGAAAATTTATAACATCAAGGATATTAACAATATATATGTTTATGATCTGTCAGGCAAACAGGTTTTTGCAAAAGAATTGCATCAAAAAGATGCAGAAATAAACCTTTCCAAACTGGCTTCCGGAATTTATATTATGAAAGTAAGCAGTGGAAATGAAGTGAAGGCTTTCAAGCTTATTAAAAAATAAAAATTATTACGAATTATATTTTTCAGGTCGTTCCTTACTGGGAACGGCCTTTTTTTTGCACGCAGCTTTTTCATTGCAGATATAGCCATTTCATTATTATGAAACTTAAACTTTGGTTTTTTTGTCTAAAAATAGTATCTTGTGAAAATCAGAAAATTATAAATTTTAAATGTTAGAAAAGAAAGAACATCAGTACGAAAGAGCGGTTTTGGTAGGTGTAATCACTCAAAATCAGGATGAGGATAAACTGACAGAATATATGGATGAACTGGAGTTTTTGGCCTTCACAGCTGGAGCTACAGTTGATAAAAGATTTACCCAAAAATTGTCTCAGCCAGATTCCAAAACTTTTGTGGGGAAAGGAAAAATGGAGGAAATTCGTGATTACGTGAAAGAACACCAAATTGGAACTGTGATTTTTGATGATGAATTATCGCCTTCCCAGTTAAAAAATCTGGAACGTGATATGGAAGTTAAAATCTTAGACAGAACCAATCTAATCCTCGATATTTTTGCCCAAAGAGCTCAAACTTCTTATGCAAGAACGCAAGTGGAATTGGCTCAATATCAATATCTTCTTCCGAGATTAACCAGAATGTGGACTCACCTTGAGAGACAAAAAGGGGGAATCGGGATGCGTGGTCCTGGGGAAACGGAAATAGAAACCGATAGAAGGATTATCCGTGACAGAATCACTTTGCTGAAAGATAAATTGAAAGTCATCGACAAACAAATGGGAACCCAAAGACAAAACCGTGGCAAAATGGTTCGTGTGGCTTTGGTAGGTTACACCAATGTTGGAAAATCTACGTTGATGAATGCTTTGTCAAAATCCGATGTTTTCGCAGAAAATAAATTATTTGCAACGCTTGACACAACTGTGAGAAAAGTCGTGATTGGAAATCTTCCTTTCCTTTTGACGGACACGGTTGGATTCATCAGAAAATTGCCAACACAATTGGTAGAATCTTTCAAATCCACTTTGGATGAGGTTCGTGAAGCAGACTTGCTGGTTCATGTTGTGGATATTTCTCACGATAGTTTCGAAGACCATATTGCTTCTGTTAATCAGATTCTTCAGGAGATTGATGCGCATCAGAAACCAATGATTATGGTTTTCAATAAGATTGACGATTTCAGTTATGAGAAGAAAGATGAAGATGACTTGACACCTTCTTCTAAGAAGAATATTTCTTTGGAAGAATGGAAAAAAACGTGGATGGCAAAATCAAAATACCCGACGGTTTTTATCTCTGCGCTTAATAAGCAGAATTTCCCTGAGATGAAGAAAATGATTTATGATGAGGTTCACAGGATTCATATTTCACGTTTCCCTTACAATGATTTGTTGTTCGAATATTTTGAGGACGAAGAAGAAGCTTAATCACAAAGACACAAAGCTCACACAAAGAATTAATATTATGAGAAACCTTATGACCTTTGTGTAAAACTTCCAGTCTTTGTGTTAAAAAATAAAATAAAAAAATAAATGGAGTTATATTACTCATTTTCAGTCCTTATCGTTTTAGCATCTTTATTTGCCTATATCAATTACCGCGTTCTCAAATTACCAAGTACAATCGGGATAATGGTAATTGCTATTATCGTCTCCGTAACCTTGGTGGCGTCGGGCGATAATTTTTTACCAAAGACAACTTCGCATTTGACCGCATTAGTACACAGCTTTGATTTTACCGAAGTTCTGATGGGTGCGATGCTTAATTTTCTGCTTTTTGCGGGAGGAATTCATATCAATATCAAAGATTTGAAGGAGCAATTCGGGCCGGTTGTGATTTTTTCCACTGTTGGTGTTATCATTTCCACCTTTGCAGTTGGTTTTGGTGTTTACTATCTTTTGCCTTTGGTAGGTATTCAGATGCCGTTGATTTATTGTATCGTTTTCGGCGCACTGATTTCTCCAACCGACCCCGTTGCGGTTCTAAGTATTTTGAAGCAAGCAAAAGTTTCAAAATCTTTGGAGACCAAGGTTGCTGGAGAATCTTTGTTTAATGACGGTATGGCGGTTGTTGTTTTTACAGTTGTTTTACAAATTGCCATTGGAAAAGAAATCGATTTGAATGTTGAAAACATCGGTTTGCTTTTGCTTCGTGAAGCGGGTGGAGGTTTACTTTTAGGAGTTCTTCTCGGATATTCGGCTTCCCGGGCAATGCGTGTTGTGGATGATTATATTATTTCTGTACTCATCACATTATCAGTAGTTATGGGCGGTTATTTGATTGCTCACGAGATGCATATTTCTGCACCTTTGGCAATG
This sequence comes from Epilithonimonas zeae, assembly GCF_023278365.1. NCBI lineage: Bacteria > Pseudomonadati > Bacteroidota > Flavobacteriia > Flavobacteriales > Weeksellaceae > Epilithonimonas > Epilithonimonas zeae. Next base: position 3,136,639 of record NZ_CP075338.1, read on the forward strand.
GTTGCTGCCGGTTTATTTATGGGAAATTTCAGTGAAAGCTTCAAAATGAAATCTGAAACACAGGATTATCTGATAAAATTCTGGGAATTGATTGACGAAATTATGAACGCTGTTCTATTCCTGTTTATCGGTTTTGAATTGCTGTTAATCAAAGATTTAAATCAATATTTGGTTGCAGGCGGGATTTGTATTTTAATCGTTTTGTTGGCACGGTGGGTGGCGATTTTTGTTCCGACAAAGTTTATGGCTTTCAAATACAGATTCAGTCCGCAAACTGTGAAAGTTTTGGTTTGGGGAGGAATCCGTGGCGGTGTTTCTATCGCTTTGGCTTTATCAATTCCGATTAATGAGTACAGTCAAATTATCATCAGCATCACTTATTGTGTAGTTGTGTTTTCAATTATAGTGCAAGGATTGACAATTGCAAAAGTCGCGAATCCTAAGAAAATTGCTACAGAAGAAAAAATACTAGAAGAAGAAATTCATTAATCTAAATTTAGAAATGAAAATTATTGATGTTGAAAACTGGAAGAGAAAAGAACATTTTGAATTTTTTTCCGGAATGAAAAGTCCATATTTTGGAATCGTGACCGAAGTTGATTGTACAGAAACTTATCAATTTGCTAAAGAAAATAACGAATCTTTCTTCGCTCATTATCTTCATAAATCGATGAAGGCGATTAATTCGGTAGAAGAATTTGCCTATCGAATTATCAATGATGAAGTTATCGCGTTCGACATTGTACACGTTGGTTCTACGATTGCCAGAAATGACGGAACGTTTGGCTTCTCTTACTTCGAGTATTCTGATGATTTTCAGATATTTAATCAAAATTTACAGGAAGAAATTGTTGAGGTTCAAAACTCCACAGGTTTAAGAATCAGAAATGAGGAATTGCCACCGAATCATATTCGACATTCTACAATGCCTTGGACCAATTTTACAGGTTTGCTTCATCCGACAGATTTTGACCCAAAAGAATCAATTCCTAAAATTGTCTTTGGAAAATTCTCTGAAAAGAATGGACGGAAAATGTTGCCGATTTCTGTGGAAGCGCATCACGGTTTGATGGATGGCTTTCATCTTGCAAAATATTTGGAGGAATTTCAGAATCAATTAAATTTGAAAAAATATTAAAATTTCCATTTAATGATGAAACAAACAATAGTTTTCTTTAGTTTACTTCTTTATGTATCTGCTTTTTGTCAGATCAATACTGAAGAAATTAAAAAAAAAGTTTTAGAAAACCCTAAAACTTATTATTACGATTATTTAGAAATCTTCAAAATGGAACCGGCTAAACTGACTCAGCAAGAATTGAATCAAATGTATTACGGAAGCAGGTTTATAGAGTCTGAATATCAAATGCGAGATTATAATCAGGATTATGAAAAGATTTGGAAATTGGCAAAATTAGGAATGTCAAAAAATAAAGCTTTGAAAATTGTTGAAGATGCTCAGACAAAATATAATAAGAATCCATTGTTAAAAGGTGTTGCTTTAGAATTATCTTATATTTACAAAGCTTTAGGTAATAAAGAGAAGAGCGATTTATATTATTCACAAAATGATTTAATAGACCAAACTATAGAAAATAGTGGCACAGGAAAATCAGAAGATTCTCCAATATGTGTTATACGTGCTGGAGATATGATAAGTAAAATCTCAAGTTTGCCAAGAGCCTCAAAACCTTCTGACTTTAAGCAAAAAATGACAGATTTGGCAGATGGAAGCATATTAACAACTTATTCGGTTGGAGATTCTAAAATTTATATAAAATTGGTCGGCGGATTTTGATGGAAATATTAGACGATATAAAACAAGCTCTCCAGGTTCTTGCTATTCCCGAAAAAGCAGAATTCTTTCCCAGATTTTTCAAAACGGGAAAAGGCGAATATGGCGAAGGTGATGTATTTATCGGCGTAACTGTTCCGGACCAAAGAATAGTAGCAAAAGAATTTTACAATAAGATTTCTCTTGAAGAATTAAGTGAATTGTTGTCTTCCAAAATCCACGAACATCGTTTGACTTCTTTATTGATGTTGGTTTACAAATTCGAGAAGATTAAGGATAAAATTCAGCAAAAAGAAATCATTGATTTTTATCTGAAACATACAAAACACATCAATAACTGGGATTTGGTTGATACATCGTGTTATAAAATTTTAGGTCGGTACTGTTTTGAAAATCAAGATTCTAAAATCCTTGAAAAACTGTCAGATTCTGATGATATGTGGGAAAAACGAATGGCAATTGTTGGAACAATGTTTCACATTAAGAAAAGAGAATTTGAACTGACGAAAACATTTGCCTTGAAAAATTTGAAACATCCACACGATTTGATGCACAAAGCCAACGGCTGGCTTCTTCGCGAAATGGGAAAAATGAACGAAAACGAATTGTTGAACTTTCTCGATCTTCATTATAAAGAAATGCCAAGAACTTGTCTCCGTTATGCCATTGAGAAATTGGATGAAGAACTTCGGCAAGATTACTTGAAAGGTAGAATTTGAGAATCAACATTTCCCGAATTTATTCATAAAAATTAGTTTACTAAATATCTATACTGTGAAAGTTATTTTAAAATATAGTTTTATTTTCTTTGTTTTTCTCAGCTTGACAAGTTGCTTTGATATCATCGATAAAATTAGTTTGAATGCCGATGGAAGCGGAGAATATTCTGTAATTCTGAATGCCAGCAAAAGCAAGACACGTCTGCAATCTATCTCCAAAATGGAAACCATCAACGGTAAAAAAGTTCCCAAGAAATCCGAAATTGATAAAAAACTGAATGACGCTTCTGCAATTTTCAAAACCGTTGCAGGAATCAGCAGTGTAAAAACATCTTTCGATGCAGAAAATTATATTATTAAACTGAGTTGTAATTTCAAGAAAATTGAAAATATCAATACTGGTTTGGAACTGTTGAAATCGAAAAATGTTATTGGAAAAATGGTTCCGACTCAGCTTTATAAAAATAATTTGTCGGAGAAAATATTGGTAAGAAATAAAATTTCCAATTTCAAAACCGAATATGATAAAATGAGTTCTGCAGATAAAGAAGTATTTAATAATGCGACTTATACCTCGATTTTACAATTCGAAAATCTGATAAAATCTCAAACTAATTCCGAATATAAAATCTCGCCCAGCAAAAAAGCAATAAAATTGGATGGAACAATTTTAGATTTTATCCTTCAGAAAAAACAAGTTCAAAATAATATTACACTGCAATAAAAACAACAAACTATGAAATCAATTTTACAGAAAGTTCTATTCCTATTTTTATTATTCTTTTTCAGTTTTGCTATTTCGCAAAGCAGAATTCAGGTTCCGGACAATGTTTTGTTTTATATGGAAGTCAATGGAAAACAGTTGAATGGCAAAGTTGACTGGCAGAAACTCAATCCAATTTTACAAGATTTAAATAAAAATAGTGCTGAAAAACCAAGCTGGAAAGACTTTTCTGATATTGGTTTAGAAAACGATGCTAAGCAATACCATTATGCTGTTTTCAATGATACTGTAAAAACTTACACGGCACATTTGATTTTAAAAGATTCCAAAAAATTTCTGAATTTTTTGAATACTTCTGCCAAAAAAGAATTGGAAGTAACCAAGAAAGACAAATATTCTTATGTCCATCTTAACAATGAATCTTTTGTTGCATGGAATGATAAAAAAGCGGTGATGAGCCTCATAACTTACACCAAAAAATTCCCACAAGTCTTGTGGAATGACCAAGATAGTTCTGTTGTTGTAATAGATTCTGCGGCCATAGCTACAGATTCTATCGCTGCTGTTGATTCAACTTATTATGAGCCAGAAAAACCATTTGATTACAAAGAAGAAATCAAATATCTAAAGGACGAAATCAAATATCAGAAAGAAGATATCAAAGAACATCAACAGGAAATTGTGCGTCTCCAGAAAGATATCAAATACCTGGAAAAACACCACAAATATCCTGAGCAAAAAACTACGGAAAACTTAGATTCGGAAGAAGTTGCATCTGCAAAACCTACGGAAGAGTATAATGAGGAAGCAGAGGAATTGGCTTATCAAAAAGAAATGGACTCGATAAAAGCTGCAGATTTTAAGATTCTAAAATCCTTGGCTGAGATTGATTTTGATAAATATTTTGATGCGGGGACAGAAATTGAAGTTCCTAAAAAATTGGTAGCTTTTCAGGATGTGAAATCAGATGTTTTTGCTTTTGTGAGTTATGGTGAGATTTTCCAAAACGGACTTTACAAAAAGATGATGAGCGCTTATAAATTGGGCGGTTTTATCGATAATTTTTATGATTCTAACACATTCTACAATCTTTATTTTGAAAAGAATAAAGTGAGGTTGGTCAGCAATTATCAGCATAAAAATCCTGAGATTCAGAAAAATATGGCTGCGGTTTACAAAGGTAAAAAGAATAAAAAACTGACAGCTTTAATCAATGATAAAAGTATTGGTTACTATGCAATTAATATCGATGGATACAAGTATTTTGACTTGATGTACAGTTTCTTTGAGAATAATTCTGATGATAATTCCAAATATCAAAAAGAACTAGAACTCGTATTAGAAACTGTAAAAATTGTGTTGGATGAAGAAGCGATTTCTAAAATTGCGCCAGGCAACGGAATCTTTGTTCTGAATGAGCTCAACACCAAAAAAGTAGAGTACACCGATTACGAATATGATGAAAACTACAACAGCAAAGAAGTCAAAAAAATGAAAGATGTTGTGGTTCCGGATTTCACGTTTGCTTTTGCAACAGACAATGAGAATTACTGGAAAAGAGTCTTCAACGTTTTATCAACCAACAAAGAATTGGCGAAAAAATTTGTGAAAAATGGCGATGTTTATTTCTTCAAAAATGACGCAAAAAATAATACCTACATCGATCAGCTTTGTTTTACCGTAAAAGACGGAATCGTTTATCTGGCAACTTCTCCAAGCAATCTACTTGCTAAAAAACAATCTTCGACAACTGAAAAATTTGCAAAAGAAGCATCTAAATTTCCTGTATATGGAAAACTTGATATGAGAAGATTTTTAAATGGTTTGGAGCAGGAGTTCAAAACCGGATCTGATAAAAAAAGTCTGGATCTTTTCAGGAAAAATATGGGCGATGTGGATTTTAAATCTGAGCCTAAAAAGGAAAGCATCGAGACAGAAATCAACTATACAACACCAAATTCTTCGGACAATAGTTTGATGTATTTCTTTGATTTTTGTAACGATATCATTAAGCTGACGGAACCAAAAACATCAACGGAATTATAAATGAAGAAAATTTTGGTCTTTATTCTGATTGTTTTTGTGTTGACAATCGTTGGCTATTTTTTCTGGTCTCTCAAGGACAAAGATTTGAAACTGGTTCCCAAAGATGCAGATGCTGTAGTTTTGATTGATGTAAAAAAATTAAAAGAGCAATATTTTTTCTCGGCACTAAAACATCCGTTTGTCTGGTTCGGAGGATCAACGATAATCTCTAAAAATAATGGATTGATAATTCCGGATTATATCCAGATTTTCCATTTAAAAAACACCAATTTTTCGCAATGGTACAGCATTTTTGAAATTAAGGATAAAGACAATTTTCTTGAATTTTTGAAGGGTAAAGGTTTCAAAATAACAGAAAATAATATTTATAAAAAAGATAGATTATCAATCAAAATTGAAGCTTCGAAATGTGTTGTCGGCTTTTCAAATTCTTCGTTCGGGGAAAAATCAAAATTAATCCTCAATTCTAAAACCAAAGGTTTATACGCTGACCAGTTGATTAATAATTCGGTTGCGAGCGTGTCCTATTTTGCAAAATCTAAAATTCACAAGTTTGCAGTCTATCTGAATGACGATAATATCGAAATCAAAACCAAAACGGTTCAGGATATTTTCTCATCACAAATCTCTGAGTTGGAAAAGCAAACACAGTTTCTAAAAATGAAATTGGATTCCAAAAATGTTAAGATAATATCAGAATTATTCAATAAAAAACTGACGGATTCTATCAATATCAATTCTGTTAGTGCAATTTCAGAATTAGAATCTGTTAATGACAAGATTGTGAGTTATGCTTATGATGATAATTTTAATGAAGTAGAAAAAGTCAGCTATCAGAAGTTAGTACAGCCTAATTATACGATTAATGTACAAAGTCCTGAAACCGAAAAACTTTGGTCTTACTTTCAAGATCAGAAATGGATTAATACAGAAAATCAATTCACAGCAATTCCATTTCAACCCAATGTAATCAAGAAAAATTCCTTTGAAATTTCGATTCAATCCACTCGGAAAAATATAAATTTTGGAGAATCGCCATCTGGCAGTTTTATATTGCTTAAAAATAATTTATTACTCGTTGATTTTCTAAAAGTACTTTCGCCCTCCGACAAAAAATCGATTTCAAAAGTAAATTATCTTTATTATGGCAACAAGGGAGATTATTATTACCTGAAACTGCAATTAAAAAAAGATAAATTACCGTTTATATTAAGCCAATAAGATGAATGTTTCAGAAATTTTATCATTAAAAACAATCATCCATTATTTTCTGCATTTTGGTTTTCCAGTTGTGTTGGCTTACGTTTTTTTTAAGAAAGATTGGAAAAAAGCTTATTTCATAATGCTTGGGACAATGCTCGTAGATGCGGATCATTTGCTCAGCACACCGATTTTTGCACCGGACAGATGCAGTATCAATTTTCATCCGCTTCACACCTATTGGGCGATGGGCCTCTATTTTCTGCTGTTATTTTTTAGAGGTGTTCCAAGAATTATTGGCGTTGGATTATTGTTTCATATGCTGACGGATTGGATAGATTGCCGGCTACATCATCTGAATTGTTGAAATTATTGGGGCAGCTTAATCCGCCTTCCGCTCCCAATCTTTTTTGCAGACAATTTCAGGTTCAATATAACTTTTGTACACGCAAAAAAGGATTTCCGCTCAAGTCGGGCTGCGTGCGATTCAACATTTAGAAGTGTGTTTTTTTTTGATAAGTTTTATGCCTTTGCGAACCTTAAAGCATTTAGTGATTTTGAAAAAAAACTTTGTGGACTTTGCGTTTAAAAAACTCTAATTTCTCCTAGCATTCGACATTTTGAAGCTCATAATTCTGGCGATATTCAGCGCTCTTGCGATGGCGTTTTCAGCATTTTCGCCTTCAAAATTATCGTGAACCGTTTTCTCCCAAATCTGTAACCAACGATTAAAATGTTTTTCTTCCATAGCCGAAACTTCATTGATTGGAAAGTGTTTCGCCATTGGATGACCTTCATAAACAGGATTCCCTAAAAGAATACTTTCCCAGAAATTATACATTTTTGGAAGATGTTTGCTGAGGTCAATTTTGGCGATATCTGTGAAAAAGAATCCGATTAAGTCATCTTTTATAACTTGGTCATAGAATTTGTTGACCAAAAACTCTACATCGTCGCGTGTCTGAATATCTTTCATTTTTCAAAATTAAAACAAATTAAAATGTAATTTTGCACTTATGTCAAAATTCAGTTTTTCCAGATTAAATTCAACCAAAGACACCGGTTTTGGAGATAATTTTTCAGGCAGATTTATCAACAAAGATGGCTATCCGAATATAAAGAAGAAAGGCATCAATATCCTGAATCGTTACAGCTGGTATCACACGATGCTGAACCTGAAAAGATGGCAGTTTATTGGATTGTTGGTCGGGAGCTATATTGTTGTCAATTTTATCTTTGCCCTGATTTATTATTTAATCGGGATCGAACATCTGACTGGTATTGACAAAAGCAATTTCCAAAACGAGTTTACAGATGTGTTCTTTTTCAGTTCCCAAACTTTTACCACGGTTGGGTACGGGCGGATTGCACCTGTTGGTTTTCTGGCTAGTTTAGTAGCGACCTTTGAAGCTTTCTTGGGATTGTTGGCATTTGCCATTGCGACGGGTCTTTTTTACGGTCGTTTTTCGCGCCCAAGAGCTTTTTTGCAATTTAGTGATGTCGCACTGATATCACCTCACAAAGACAAAACGGGATTGATGTTCCGGATGGCGCCATTCAAGAATACCTCGCTCACGGATGCCAGTATTACGGTTTTAACTTCCTTCGAAATCACAGAAAATGGACAGACTAAAAGTTCATTCTACAATCTGAAACTCGAAGTAACAAAAATTACATCTTTGATCCTGAATTGGACCATTGTACATTATATAGATGAAGAATCTCCGTTTTATGGATTAAATGCAGATGATCTGAAAAATACGGATATAGAAATTATCGTTCACGTGAAGGCTTTTGATAGTATATTTTCCAGTGATGTGGTTCAGAGAACGAGTTACACTTCAGACGAAATTATTTACGGAGCCAAGTTCGAAAAAATGTACGCCCCAGATGAAACCAATAGATTTACCGTCCTTAATTTGGATTTGATTAATAGTAATTTTCCTGCACCATTACCAAACATATCTTAATTATGGATCTCGATTTCTATAGACAAAAAGCTCAACTCAAACAAAAAGAACACAGAAAATTTCTGGACGGACTCAAAAAGAAACCACCCAAAAATCTGGACTATTTGGTTTTGGAAAAGCACGAAGAAACATTCGGGGAAATCGATTGTCTCAGCTGTGCGAATTGCTGTAAAACAACAGGTCCGCTTTACACAGAAAAAGATATCGAAAGGATTTCAAAGCACCTTCGAATGAAACAAGCCGATTTTGAGTCGAAATTTCTGAGAGTTGATGAAGACAATGATAAAGTTCTTCAAAACTTACCTTGCTTTTTCCTGAATGATGACAACACTTGTTCAATTTATGATGTTCGCCCAAAAGCTTGTAGAGAATATCCTCACACAGACAGGAAGAAGATTTATCAGATTAATAATCTCACAATCAAGAATACCTTAATTTGTCCTGCAACTTATGTTTTTGTAGAGAAAATGAGACAAGTTTTGGAAAAATAGCTTATCCTAAAGTTTTCACAAAAATCTTATAATTTCTGAATTTAACATAATATTGGTTTAATGTTTGGTCTTGATAATCAACACTAAATAAAAGTATTATGAAAAAGTTAATAGCAGGCGGTCTGATTATTTTCGGAGCAATGTTCGTTACAGCGCAGGTAACGCCGCCACAAGACACTTCAAGAACGAATAAGGAGAAAAAGGTTAACAAAATGAATCAGAAAACTCCTGAAACTGTTCAACCCAACGGAATGAACAGGACTGTTGACACTGCAACAATTAATAATAAACAAAAAATGCAGAGCAACCCAGACAGACTGAGACAAAATCAGACTTTGCCGGATAATGGAACAATGCAAACCCCGAATAATACGTTACCAAATAACGGAACTTTGCAGAATCCAAACACAACGAATCCAAACAATTCTACCAATCCTCAACAACCGTTAGGACCAAATAGCCCTACCAATCCAAATCCAACAAGATAGGATTTTAAAATTAAAAATGACCAGAGTATAATTGCTCTGGTTTTATGTTTTATAAAAGTTGGTTTGATATTTGGGTTAATGTAATTAAGACAAAAATAAATTATTATGAAAAAGATATTAATGACAGCCACTTTTCTTACTTTCGGAACAGTCTTGATGACCGCTCAGACAACAAAAAAATTAGAAATTAAATCATCCACAAAGACGACCGTACTCAAATCAACAAAGTCTACTCAAAAAAGTAACTCTCCAAAAATGGTAGACACTGCAAATATTGAGCAAAGACAAAAAGAGGCAGATGAAAAAGTGGCTCAACCAACAATCCCACGCAGAGATGGTGTTACAGACGAAACAACAAAACCGCAAGCACAACCGGCGCCCGGACAATTAGAATAAAAAAGGAGCAAATTATTTTGCTCCTTTTTAAATTGTTTATGCTTTCCATTCCACCACGGCTTTGATAAAAGCTTCGGCGTTTTCTACTGGAATATTAGGTAAAATCCCGTGTCCGAGGTTGACAATGTATTTGTCTTTCCCAAAACGGTTAATCATTTCGTGAACCATTTTTCTAATTGTTTCCGGCTTAGAATGCAATCTTGAAGGATCAAAATTCCCTTGCAAAGTCACAGCATTATTCGTGAATTGTCTGGCTAATTCCGGCGTGATGGTCCAATCCACACCAACCGCAGAAGCTTTAGATTTTGTCATTTCGTCTAATGCAAACCAACAACCTTTCCCGAAAACCACAACGTGCGTCAACGGCGCAAGCGCTTCAACAATCTGATTGATATATTGCCAAGAAAACTCCTGATAATCGGCTGGCGAAAGCATTCCGCCCCAAGAATCGAAAACCTGAACCGCAGAAACACCTTTTTCTACTTTTCTTTTCAGGTAAGCAATTGTTGTATCTGTGATTTTTTGTAATAATTTGTGCGCCGCTTCCGGTTGTAGAAAACAAAACGATTTCGCAATATTGAAATCCTTAGAACCTCTACCTTCGATGCAATAACAGAAAATCGTCCAAGGCGAACCCGCAAATCCAATCAAAGGAATCTCGTTATCCAGTTTTTCCAAGGTCATTTCTATCGCATCAAAAACGTAACCCAAAGTGTCATTCACATCAGGAACAATCACGTCGTCTACTTGTTGGGCAGTTCTAATTGGCTGCTCCAGCCAAGGTCCAACCGATTCTTTCATTTTGAAATCGATTCCCATTGCTTGCGGAACCACCAAAATATCGGAGAACAAAATCGCCGCATCCAAAGGAAATCTTCTAATCGGCTGAACCGTGATTTCCGAAGCCAATTCCGGCGTCTGACATCTTGTGAAAAAATCGTATTTATCGCGCAAAGCGATGAATTCCGGCAAGTATCTTCCGGCTTGTCTCATCATCCAGACTGGCGGTCTTTCCACGGTTTCTCCCCGAAGTGCCTTTAAGTATAGGTCGTTTTTAATCATTTCTTTTTCAAGTATTTTCAACTGTTGCATTTTTTGCAACACTTCAATTTTCATTAATTTGAGATATTGCAGAAAATGCAACAACTTAAAATTTGCTAAATCTTATAATCTGCGAGCTAAAAATCAGCCTCATTTTTAATCAAAATCAATAAATCAGCTAAAGTATTTTTTGAGCTTGTAATTATTTTATTATCAGTTAGTTTTTCAATTTCCGAAGTCGTTGTTTTTCCAATCGAAAAAATCTTGACATCATCAAAATTATTAAACTTCGCAAAACTACGAACTCCACTCGGACTGAAAAAAACTATCGCCTGATATTTCTCATTGATTTTTGGGTAGAGTAGTCCGGTCTTATAAACAGGGGTTTTTTTGTAAGAAATATTTTGCAAAGGCAATTTCTCATCCAAAATATCCAACGCAATATCACCACAGAAATGCAAAAACTTCTCGTTCATCGAATTTTCTACAATGAATTGCGAAAGTTCACTAGCATTCTTACAAAGTTTAAAAGTCCCAAAATTATGTTTTCTCAATTCTTTTTTCGTCTGCGAACCGACAACGTAAATTTTGTTATAATTTTTTGGCTCAGCAAAATTTTCGTTGGCAGAAAATTCATTTTCAAAAAAAGCTTTTACGCCATTCACACTCGTGAAAATTAAGGAATTGTTTCTTAAACCGAAAGATTTAGTTTTTATAAACTCAGTCTTGATGACATCAACAAAATCGATCGAAAAACCTTTTCCTAATTTCTCAGAAACCTTTTGTTTGTCCAGTGATTTTGTAAAAAGGATTTTCATATTTATAAAGTCTTCGAGAACCTCAGACTTACAATGGTAAAATTAAAATATTATTTTGTCATTCCGTAGGAGTCTAAATTTAGCTGTCTAGATTCCTGCGGAATGACAAACCAGACGTTTGAATCGAAAAAAAATTACAAAATTTTTCTGATTTCGTCCATCAATTCTTTCCCTCCGTTTTCCAGAACTTTCAAAGCGATTTTTTCTCCGAAGTTTTCAGAGTCGTTCCATTCAAAAATTTCATCGGTTTCGATGCAGTTTTTGCCGTCAAGAGAACAAAGTCTTCCAAGAAATCTGATTTGCCCGTCAAGCATTTCGGCTTTTCCTCCAATTGGAGCTGTACAACCGCCTTCCAAAGTTTTCAGAAATTCTCTTTCTATATTAACACAGATCTCCGTTTCTTGGTGAGAAATCGATTTTAAAATATCCTTCAATTCTGGCTTATCGATTTTGCTGGCAATCGCAACAACACCTTGCGCCGGCGCTTGTAACATAAACGGAATTTGCTCGTAATGAACATCAATATTCATTCTTTTGATTCCAGCCAAAGAAAATAAAGTCGCATCTGCAACGCCGTCATCCAGTTTTTTCAAACGCGTTTGGACATTTCCTCTGATATCTGTGAATTCAGTTTCTGGGAATTCTTTCAGCCAAAAAGCGCGTCTTCTCAAGCTGCTGGTGGCAATTTTCAGAACTTCCAAATCCAAAGGTTCAGCGTCGTTATTTCTTACCAAAACATCTTCCGGGAAATCTCTTTCCAAAACGGCAGAAATCTGAATGTTATTCGGCAATTGTGTCGGAACATCTTTCAAAGAATGAACGGCGATATCAATTTCATCATTCAATAAAGCAATGTCCAAATCTTTAGTGAAAACACCTGTGATTCCCAAGGCATAAAGCGGTTGGTCCAGATTTTTGTCGCCAGAACTTAGGATAGGAACAATCTCGGTTTGGAAACCAAGATTCTGTAATTTTGATTCAACTTCGTGAGCCTGCCAAAGTGCAAGTGGACTATTTCTCGTTCCTATTTTTATTGTCGTCATCGGATTCTTGTTTATGGATGTCCAGAATATCTTCCATCATTTTCGTGATTTCGTCTGCGCGGGAAGGGTTTTCCAGAATATATTTTGCAAATCGGTTTGTGATTTTCTGTACTAAATTGTTAGATAAAACCATATCCTCGATTTTTGCATAATGGAATTTCTTATGGATGTTATGCATCTCATTTTCCTCAATCTGTTTCAAAGAATTTTTGAACTGATTGATGTTCGGAGCCAGTTTTCTTTTCTTTTCCCAATCCACAAATTCCTTAGCCATTTCTTTGATGATCCCTTCTGCTTTCGGGATTTCTTTTTTGCGTTGTTCCATCGTTGCTTTGATGGTTTGCGAAAGTTGGTCAACGTCTATCAAAGTCACATTTTCCCAATTTCCCACTTCCTTCTGAACATTATTAGGAATTGATAAATCAATGACCAGCATTTCTTTATCTTTTGGGAAATTAGACTCATCAATAATATATTTCTGAGCGCCGGTCGCGACAATCAGAACATCAGTTTGTTTCAACTCTTCCGGAAAACTATTGAAATCGATTTGCGGAATTTTATATTTATCTGCAATTTTCTCAGCTTTCTCAAAAGAACGGTTCGCAATTTTGATTTTTGGCTGATAAACGTGCTTTACGAGATTTTCAATTGTGTTTTGTCCAATTTCTCCAACGCCAAGAAGTAAAATATTTTTCTCGTGAAGATGTCTGGTGTTGTTCAATATATAATGAACCGCTGCATAAGAAACCGAAGCTGAACCAGTGCTGATTCCGGTTTCATTCTTAATTCTTTTCGAAATCTGAATCGATGAATTAATCGCGCGTTCCAAATATGGATTGGAAAAATCTTTATACTTTTTGAATCGATGATAGGCGTTCTTGATTTGAGAAACAATCTCGAAATCGCCGATAATCTGACTTTCCAAACCTGCTGCAACACGGAAAAGATGAAACAAAGCATCCTCTCGCTGGATAACATTCACATATTTCAAAAAGTCTGAAAGCTGAACGCCAACCGTGTTGCAATATAATTCTGCAATGTGAAGATAATTTTTGGTCGTAGAATAGATTTCGGTTCTGTTGCAGGTTGAAACCACAAACGCATCGCCCAAATCCTCCTCGTGGATTTTGTTGGCAAAAGATTTTATGTGTTCATCAAAAAAAGCAAATTTTCCACGGATTTCTGCATCAGCTTTTTCATAACTGATGCTTAAAACGGCAAAATCTGATGTTTGATGAAATTTATGTTTTGGACTCATTTTCAGTTTGCAAAATTACGATTTTTAAAACAAAGACTCTTTCTGAATATCATTTTCGAAAATTGATAAAATCTATAAACTCTGTTCAAAAACGTAGAAGAACAACAATGTTTTAATAGAATTTTTATAGGAGTAATAATTTTTGATTTCTAATTGGAATTCAGATTTATCGGTGGTGAAAAATTCTTGAAATTTTAAGGAAATTTTAACCAAATTATTTTTAAATCAGGACAGAGAATAAGTCTAAATTTATATCTTTGTAAACTTAATAATGACTGAACAAAATGGGTATATTGGATATGTTTACGCAAGAGATTGCGATTGACTTAGGGACTGCGAACACGCTTATTATTCACAATAACAAAATCGTTGTGGATCAGCCTTCTATCGTTGCGATAGAGCGTTCTTCTGGTAAGCCGATTGCCGTTGGGGAGCAAGCAAAACATATGCAAGGGAAGACTCACGAGGATATCAAAACTGTTCGTCCTTTGAAGGATGGCGTTATTGCAGATTTCCACGCTTCAGAACATATGATTAAGGAATTTATCAAACAAATTCCGGGCATCAAAGGGAAACTTTTCCAACCGGCACTTAGAATCGTGATTTGTATTCCTTCAGGTATTACTGAAGTTGAGAAAAGAGCGGTAAGAGATTCTGCTCAAAAAGTGAATGCAAAAGAAGTTCGTTTGATTTATGAGCCAATGGCTGCTGCAATAGGAGTTGGGATTGATGTTCAAAAACCAGAAGGTAATATGATTATCGATATAGGTGGAGGGACAACGGAGATTGCTGTAGTTGCACTTGGCGGAATTGTTTGTGATAAATCTGTGAAAATTGCAGGTGATGTTTTCACCAATGATATTGCTTATTACTTAAGAACGCATCATAATTTATATATCGGAGAAAGAACGGCGGAAAGAATCAAATTAGAAGTTGGTTCTGCAGTTGAAGAATTGGATGTTCCAATTGATGATATCCCTGTACAAGGTAGAGATTTGATTACTGGAAAGCCAAAAGAAATTATGGTTAACTATAAAGAAATTGCCAAAGCGTTAGATAAATCGATTATCAGAATCGAGGACGCCGTAATGGAAACTTTATCTTTAACTCCTCCGGAGTTGGCGGCCGACATCTACAAAACCGGAATTTATCTTGCTGGTGGTGGTGCTCTTTTGAGAGGTCTGGCAGACAGACTTCACAGAAAGACAGGACTTCCTGTTTTCGTGGCAGAAGACCCGTTGAGAGCAGTTGTAAGAGGAACTGGGATTGCTCTTAAAAATATGGATAAATTCAATTTCCTAATTAAATAATATTTTTCGCTAGAATTAGAAATTAGATATATTTAATGGTTTGGTAAGCATGATCTTAATATCAAATCATTTATAATTTATCAATTATCATTTATAATTTAGATGGGTGCTTTGCTGAGATTTTTTTCCAAGAATGCATTATTTGTGTTCTTCATATTCCTGCAATTGGTTGCAATTGTACTGATATTCAGCAAAAACTCTATGCAGCAAAGTTTCTTGGCAGCGAAAACTGCAGCGTTTAATTCTTGGGTTTCCGGTTATATTGACGAAGGAACTTCTTATTTGAAATTAAAACAAATCAACGAAGACCTGGTTGTTCAGAACAAAGCTTTGATGAAAGAACTTTACGGAAAAGAAAAATTAGACAAACCAGTTTTCCGAAGAGTTTATGATACGATTGGAGGCGGACAGATTTACACATTCGTTGATGGCGAAGTTGTTTTCAATAGCATCAATAGAAAAGATAATTATTTTACAATCAACAGAGGCCGTTTGCAAGGCGTGAGTTCCAAAATGGGTGTTATTGCACCACGTGGAATTGCCGGAATCGTTATCAATACATCAGATAATTATTCTTTGGTTCAGTCGGTTTTGAGTACGAATAAAATCAAAATCAGTGCATCGCTGAAAAAATCAGGTTATTTTGGAACATTGTCCTGGAAAGGCGATGATTCCAGAACGATGACATTATCTGATATTCCGAAATATGTTCCATTAAAAGTTGGTGATACTGTTGTGACGGATGGAAAGTCATCAATTTTCCCGGCCGGAATTTTAGTAGGAACAGTAGCAGGATATCAAGTTGACAGCAAAACAGGATTTTGGGATGTTTCTGTAGAACTAAGTGAAAAAGTTGGGAAACTAAGTACTGTTTACGTTGTGAGAAATCTTAAAAAATCTGAAGTTCAGAAAATAGATGATACTTTAAAAGCTCAAATTAAAAAAGATGGTCAGTAGAAACATTGCCTCAGATTTGCTTTTGATAGCAATACTCACGGCTTTTCAGGTTTTTATTCTGAACAGAATTGCATTGTTTGGACAATACATTCCTGTGCTTTACCCTGTGTTTGTAATGTTTTATCCATTCTTCCGTAATCAATTTCAATTTTTGGGATTGAGTTTTTTATTGGGATTATGCGTGGATGCTTTTTTAGGAACTTGGGGAATCAATGCTTTTGCAACGACGGTTATTGCATATTTTAGAACAATTATATTCAGAACATCTACAGATACGACTACGGATTTTTTCTCTTTCCAAAGTATCCAGTGGACACAGTTCATATTTTTTATTATAACCAGTATTTTTATCCATCAGCTTTTGGTGCAGCACATCGAGTTTTTTAAGTTTGACAGATTTTTTGAAATTTTATTTAATGTAATAGTTACCAGTATAATCTCGTTTGTATTTATATTAGCTTATACATTAGCCTTTAAAATCAAACAAAAAGTCTGAAACGAAAGAATGTCTATCAAAAACCAAAAAATACTCTCTTTGAAACCGAGGTTGCATATGTCCTCTGAAAAGATTGAAAAATACATATGAAATCACAATACCTCAGAATCATTCTAGCGCTTTCTATTATTGCATTAATTTTTATTGCAAGGCTTTCTTATTTGCAGCTATTCACAGATAGATATGCATTGAATGCAGCTAATACATCCATTAAAATCGAATACGTCATTCCACCGCGAGGTGTTATTTTTGATAGGAATGGGAAAATACTTGTTGGAAATCAGCCTGCATTTGAAATTTCGTACACAGCAGCACTTCTTAAACCTGATTTCGATACGCTTGGCTTTTGTAAATTATTGAATATTTCTAAACCGGATTTCATCAAAACGATGAAAAATATCGAGAAGGAAAAATATTACTCCAAGCTCACACCAATGACTTTTATGAAAAATCTAAGTCGTGAAGATATGGCGAGAATTCAGGAATTGATTTTTAAGTATCCAGCGTTTTCAATTGTTCCGCGTCCGCAAAGACAATATGAAATCAATACTTCAGGAAACCTATTGGGCTATACGAATCAGGTGAATGACAATGATATCAAGAAAGATTCATTGTATTATTTGCCTGGAGATATTGTAGGAAAAAGTGGAATCGAGAAGGCTTACGAAAAAGAACTTCGAGGCGAAAAAGGAATGAAATATATCCAAAAAGATATTCGCCAGAGAAGTATCGGTTCTTATAAAAACGGAGAGCTTGACAAAGAAGTTGTTACTGGAAAAGATTTGACATTAACCATTGACTACGATTTGCAAAGAATGGCGGAGGAAATGTTGGTTAATAAACACGGTGCAGTTGTAGCTCTTGACCCAAATAATGGAGAAATTTTGACAATGGCAACCGGTCCAGACATAGACCCCAATCTTTTTACCGGACCAAATAAATCCAGAAATCTTTACCGATTAGCCAACGATACAATTTTCGAAAACAAACCTACGTTTGACCGTTCTGTTCAGGCGGCTTATCCTCCTGGTTCGACTTTCAAACTACTGACCGCTTTGGCTGCAATGGAAATGGGCGTGATGGACGATAAAACTATTTTCCCTTGTGGAAGAGGATTTTTCTATCGTGGTAAAAGCATCAAAGGTCACGGTGGAGCAGATCCTTTGATTCCGTCGATTCAGGTTTCTAGTAACTGTTATTTCACTTATGCCTATATATCAATCATAAAAAAATACCCAGGAAACCCATCAAAAGGAGTTGATGAATGGAAAAAGATCATCAATAGCTTTGGCGTTGGAGAATTCCTTAATAATGATTTGGCTGTTGGAGCAAAAGGTAGAATTCCTTCCGGAGAGTTTTACGAAAAGAGAATGAAATCCATTTATAAAGCGAGTGGTTCTAAACGGACCGATTATAAAAATTGGGACGAGATGCCAACCGGAGCTATATATAATGGTATGGGACAAGGCGATGTGCTTTTAACACCAATGCAAATGGCCAATTTTGTTGCTGCTATTGCAAACAAGGGTTGGTACTATACCCCTCACGTTGTTAAGTCTATTGATGGAAAACCAAATCCAGATCCAAGATTCAAGAAAAAGCATATGACTTTGGTTCAGAATCCTCATTTCTACAATGTCGTTCTACAAGGAATGGAAGCGGTGATGCTGAGAGGAACGGGAAGAAGTCTGATGTCCAAAGATTTTACGCAATTGGCAAAAACAGGAACGGCACAGGTTCCACAAGGGAAAGATAATTCTATTTTTGTATTGATTGCCCCCGCTGATAAACCAAAAATTGTGGTTGCTGCTGTAATGGAACACGCAGGATTTGGCGCTACTTGGGCTGGTCCGGCTTGTACGACGATTGCTGAAAAATATATCACGGGAGAACTGAAAAGAGAACATCTTTACAAGAAAATGATTACTTCTAGTTTTATGCCGGAATATAAACGGCAGTATATTGCTGATATGAAGCGAAAGGGCTGGTACAAAGAACCTCCTAAAGACTCTATTGAGTTGAAAAAAATTAAAGATAGTCTGAAGGCAATTCAAGATAAAAAATTAAAGAAAGATAGTTCCAAAGTTAAACCTCTAAAATCCAAAGTATAATGAAGTGGGCAGAAGGTATTGACAAATTGGGGATGACATTATATATCCTGCTGTGTGTGTTTGCGATTATCAACATTCATAGTGTGAAAGCGGAGTTGGGAGAAAAACAATTGATCTTCTTCGGAATCTCTTGCTTCGTTGGATTGATTATCTTCTTTATGAGAACTAAGTTCTTTGAGAATATGTCAGCCATCATTTATGTTGGTGGTGTTTTACTTTTAATAGGACTATTTCCTTTCGGAACAGAAATTCTTGGACAGAAAAACTGGTACAAATTCGGAGGCTTTACGATGCAACCTGTTGAATTTGCGAAAATCGGAACTTCTTTGATGTTAGCAAATTATGTTTCCAATCAGGATTTTAATATCAATAATCAACGTTCATTAATTACGTCTTTAGCCATCATTGCAATTCCTGGAGTTGTCGTTTTGATGATACCGGATGTTGGGTCATTATTGGTTTTTGTGGCTTTCGTAATAGCTTTATATAGAGAAGGGCTGTCTGGAAAGTTATTTTTAGTTGGGACACTATTTGCAGGTGTTTTCCTTATTGCCAATTATCTGAATGACCCATTGAAAATCGACCTTTGGTATTTCACTGTTATTATTCTTATTTTAGGTGCAATTTGGGTTGTATTCAATGTTGCAATGCTGCATAAAAATATTTATTCTCTACTTCCGGCAATTGGTATTATCGTTTTATTAGCTGGTTTATCAATCGTTTCACCAATTGTTTTTGAAAAATTGCCTAAACACCAGCAGGAAAGAGTTGAAGTTTTGTACAAAGGGGAAAGGGAATTTCGTGATACATCCGGATATAATTTGCTTTATTCCAAAACTGCAATTGGCTCTGGCGGAATGTTGGGGAAAGGCTATAAACAAGGTTCTGTAACCCAAGGAAAATTCGTTCCCGAACAGGAAACCGATTATATCTTCTGCACCGTTGGAGAAGAATGGGGATTCTTAGGAAGCACAATTCTGATTCTTTGTTATGCCATTTTCATAGGTAGAATTTATTATCTCGCCGAGAATCAGAAATCAACATTTAATCGGGTTTTTGGATACTGTTTCGCTTCTATTTTATTGATTCACTTTGTGATTAATCTTGGGATGGTTATGGGATTGTTTCCAACTGTAGGAATTCCCTTGCCGTTTTTTAGTTATGGAGGAAGTTCGCTTTTGGCATTCTCTATAATGACTTTTATTTTCTTTAAACTCAATTACGCAGACAAAAACAGTCTTGTTTAGATAGGGCTACTTTCTAAGATATTTTATTTCATAAAATAATTCAAATTGTTGATTGGTTTGGTTGAATTTTTGATGTTCATTTTTTTAATAAAAAATAATAATTTCAAAAACAATTTTATGAAAAAAACAATTCTCTCTCTTTTCCTTTTGGGAACAGTAGGTTTTATGAATGCTCAATTTAACCTTGGAAACGTCACAAAAGCTGCAGGAAAAGGTGTTTCCGCTTTAACATTTACCAATGCGGATGCCATCAAACTTTCCAAAGAATCTGTTGATTGGATGGATAAAAATAATCCGGTTGCCGGCGCAAAAGACCCTTACACAGTTCGTCTCAACAAACTGTTTGCAAAACACAAATCCCAAGACGGACTTAATTTGAATTACAAAGTTTACAAAGTAAAGGACATTAACGCTTTTGCCTGTGCAGATGGAAGCGTAAGAGTATTTTCTTCGTTGATGGATATTATGACAGATGATGAACTTCTTGCAGTGATAGGTCACGAGATTGGTCACGTTAAGAACGAGGATACAAAAGATGCTATCAAATCTGCTTATTTAAAGGCGGCTGCTCTCGATGCAGCTTCAGCATCTTCAAAAACGGTTGCTACGCTTAATGACAGCCAATTAGGTCAGATGGCAAATGCAATCATGGATGCATCTCACAGCAAAAAACAGGAATCGGAAGCTGATACTTATTCTTATGACTTTATGAAGTCTAATGGTTACAATGTTGTAGGAGCTTACACCGCTTTCAAAAAATTGGCTTTGTTATCAGAAGGAAGCCAACAATCAGGATTCCAAAAGATGTTTAATTCGCATCCTGATAGTGGAAAGAGAGCCGAAGCAATCAAGAAAAGAGCAGAGAAAGATGGTCTCTGGAAAGATCCCGGAACTGTTACTTTACCAACTGCAAAGTTGACAAAATAAAAAAAGCTGCCTTTCGGCAGCTTTTTAATTTTAGTCATTTAAGATTTTTATTTGGGCAGCTATTTCCGCCCTCCGTTCCCGCTATCCGCCTGCAGCGGATGAGCTCCACTCAGGTCGGGCTGCACAAGATTCTACGCTCCAGATTAATTCTTTACTAAAACCAAATAATCCCAAGGTTTTAGATTAAAAGCAGTTTTTTCAGAATTGATATTGAAAATCTTCCCCGTGAACAATTCTCTATACTGTCCATAATAATATTTGGTATCAACAGAAGTTGTTAAACTTTTATCAGAAAAATTGAAAATCGATAAAACCGCATCATCATTTTTTTCTCTGTAAAAAGACAAAACATCACTCATCTGATTGTTAGTTATCCGAATCATTTCTCCACCCCATTTTCCATTCCAGAGCGCTTGATTCTTATGTTTCAAGTCAAATAATTTCTGATACATTCCGTAGAATTTGTGGTCTTTCCACACAATTTCATCCTTCTCAAAAAACTCGAGGCTTCTGTCCAATCCAGCTTCCTGTCCACTGTAGACCAAAGGCATTCCGTTGGCTGTTCCGCAAAGTGCCATAGCAGTTTCTAATCCTTTCCCGAAATTAGAAAACTGATTGCCTTCCCAAGAATTTTTATCGTGATTATCTGTGAACAACATTCGGTAAGAATCGTAAGGGAAACTTCCCACATCGTGCGCCATATATTCGTATAAAGCATTAGCACCTTTTCCGCCTGTTGTCGCCAATTTCAGTTTATCCCAAAGCGACCAGGAATAAGTCATATCAAATGATTTTCTGTACAAATCACGAGATTCCCATTCGGCGAGCATAAAGACAGGCTTGATTTGGTCCAATTCTTCTCTGGCATTTTCCCAAAAATCAACCGGAATGAAACCGGCAACATCGCATCGGTAACCGTCGATATTGGCTTCTTTTACCCAATATTTCAGCGCACCAGTCATATATTCTCGGAAGTTTGGATTGTTATAATCGAAGTCAATCACGTCATCCCAGTCGTACCAAGGTGTTGGTTGGAAATGACCTTCTCTCGATTTCGTGTACCAATCCGGATGTTCTTTTGTCAGAGGATTGTCCCAGGCGGAATGATTCCCTACCCAATCGATAATCACATACATTCCCATCGAATGAATTTTATCTACCAAGCTTTTCAAATCCTTCAAAGTTCCAAAATCTGGATTCACCCCTTTGAAGTCTTTTACGGAATAGTAACTTCCTAGTTTTCCTTTTCTATGTTCTTCTCCAATAGGATGGATTGGCATCAGCCAAAGAATATCAATACCCATTTTTTTGAGTCTTGGTAAATGTTTTTCAAACGCTTTGAAAGTTCCTTCTTTGGTATATTGCCGAATATTGACTTCGTAAATCGTTGCGTTTTTGCTCCATTCAGGATGTTTGAGCTGAACGTAAGGTTTTGGCTGGTAACGAGAATCTTTGGTCTGTGAATTTCCAAGAAATGGAATCAGCAGAAATAGAAAAAGATATTTTAGAGAATTCATAAGGTTGGTATATTTCTCTAAAATTAAAAAAAGCGTTTCATACCGAAACGCTTTTTGAATATTTATTTTTCTGACGAAAATTTGTTTTGTTGACAAATGTTCAATTTTGCGAAGCGCGTCCCGGCCTGAGCGGAGCTTTTTTTGTCTTGTCTCTTGAGACGAGACAAAAAAGCGGGAGCGGAGGACGGATAAAGACGCCCCAATTAATTCTTTAAGAATATAACTGCTCTTGCAATTCTTTGATTTTTTTATCTCCAAGATATTCGT
Source organism: Epilithonimonas zeae (assembly GCF_023278365.1). Lineage (NCBI taxonomy): Bacteria > Pseudomonadati > Bacteroidota > Flavobacteriia > Flavobacteriales > Weeksellaceae > Epilithonimonas > Epilithonimonas zeae. The sequence goes on from NZ_CP075338.1 coordinate 3,159,460, forward strand.
CGTAAGTCATATCTCTGTCGATGATTCCTTTTGGAGTCAACTCGATGATTCTGTTACAAACCGTTCCCAACAATTCGTGGTCATGAGAAGATAACAAGATGTTTCCTTTGAAGTTGTTCAAAGAGTTGTTCAAGGTTGTGATACTTTCCAAATCTAAGTGGTTGGTTGGCTCATCCAGTAGAAGAACATTCGCTTTCTGAAGCATCATTCTACTGAACATACAACGCATTTTCTCTCCTCCGGAAAGGACTTTACAAGACTTAAGCGCTTCGTCTCCGGAGAATAACATTCTTCCCAAGAAACCTCTGATAAACTCTTCGTGTCTTTCCTCATCGTTCTTCGTGAATTGTCTTAACCAATCTACCAAGTTCAAATCATCTTGGAAGAAGTTTGTATTGTCCAAAGGCATATGAGATTGGTTTGTTGTAACGCCCCAAGCAATATTTCCTTTGTCAGCTTCGATATTTCCAGCTAAGATTTCGAAAAACTCTGTAATTGCTAATGAGTTTCTGGAAAGAACAGCTACTTTGTCACCTTTTTTAAGATTAAGGTCAATGTTTGAGAATAACAATTCGCCGTCTTTGGTTTTTTCAAGACCTTTAACATCTAGAATCTGATCTCCAACTTCTCTTTCAACATCAAAGATAATTGCCGGATATCTTCTTGATGAAGGTTTGATGTCATCAATATTCAACTTGTCGATCATCTTTTTACGAGCGGTTGCTTGTTTAGCTTTTGCTACGTTTGAACTAAATCTCGCGATGAAATCCTGTAATTCTTTTTTCTTGTCTTCTGCTTTTTTGTTAGCCTGAGCTCTTTGTCTTGTTGCCAACTGAGAAGCTTGGTACCAGAAAGAGTAGTTACCGGTGTATAAGTTTAATTTTGCATAATCCAAATCTCCGATGTGCGTACAAACCGTATCCAAGAAGTGACGGTCGTGAGAAACCACAATTACCGTATTCTCATAATCTGCCAAGAAATCTTCTAACCACGCGATTGTTGCAATATCCAAGTCGTTGGTAGGCTCATCCAGAATCAACACATCGGGATTACCGAATAAAGCCTGAGCAAGTAGAACTCTTACTTTGTCTTTGTTCTCCAATTCGCTCATTAACTGATAATGCATATCTTCCGTGATTCCAACGTTTGAAAGCAAAGTTTGTGCATCGGCTTCAGAATTCCATCCACCCATTTCGTCATAGATTACGCCTAATTCTCCAGCTTTGATTCCATCTTCGTCAGAGAAATCTTCTTTAGCATAAAGCGCATCCATCTCTTCCTTGATTTCGAAAAGTCTTTTGTTACCTCTAAGAATTGTTTCAAGAACTGTGAAATTGTCATAGGCAAAGTGATCCTGCTCTAGGACAGACATTCTTTTTCCGTTTTCAAGAGAAACGTGACCTGAAGTTGGATCTTGCTTTCCGCTTAAGATCTTAAGAAAAGTTGATTTTCCGGCACCATTGGCACCGATAATACCATAACAATTTCCTTTTGTAAATTTTATATTAACTTCGTCGAAGAGTACTCTTTTCCCGAACTGTAAAGATATATTAGATACTGTTAACATATAGTTTTGTAAATTTGTGCAAAAATACGAAAATAAGTTGGGATACTGAAGTGTCCTAAATTTTATATAAATTAGACTTAATGAAAGTTAAATTAGAAAAGTCGGTTAACATTTTTAACAAACGTGCCCGTTTTGAATATGAGATTCTGGACGAGTATGAGGCTGGTATTGTCTTGACCGGAACTGAAATAAAATCCTTGCGTTCTTCTAAGGCATCTATCACCGAAAGCTTCTGTCAGTTCATAAATGATGAACTGTATGTCATTAATATGATGATAGATGAGTACAAATTAGGAACTTTTTACAACCACAAAACAAAAAGGGAACGGAAATTGTTACTGCATCATTACGAATTGCAAAAACTTAAAAAAAAGTTAAAGGATGTTGGTAATACTATAATACCTTTGAAGTTGTATATCAATAATCATGGGAAAGCAAAATTGCTCATTTCGTTAGCCAGAGGTAAAAAACTCTTCGATAAGAGAGAGGCTATAAAGGATAGAGAAAATAAAGTAAACATCCAGCGTCTATTAAAGAAAAGTTAAAAAAACTTTGTTTATAAAGAAAAATTATATTTATTTTGCATTATCAATTATTTAATCATTTAATTCTATGAAAAATCTAAAATTAGGAATTTCAGCATTAGCACTTACTGTTGCTTCTACTGTTTTCGCACAAACTACTACCAATAAGTGGGTTATTGGTGTAGGTGCTCATGGAGTGAATCACGTTGCTCAAAGAGGTAATTTCAGCAATACGTTCTCATTCAACAATTTTAAAGACAATTTATTTGGAGTTTCCAAGTATTCAATTACACCACCACTTTCAAAATTGACAGTTGCAAGAAGCCTTAGTAAAGGTATTGTGTTAGACTGGCAAACTACTGTTGGTAATGTTGATAACAAAAGATTTGCTATGGATAAGGAATTTTTCCTAATGACAGGTCTTGGGGTTCAATTTAAAGCTGCAGGTTTGTTGTGGGATGAGGAGTCTTGGTTTGATCCGTACTTGAGAGTTGGTGCTAACTATTTGAGACATGATTATACTGCTTTAACTTTCCCTAAAACTGATACAAAAGGAGAATACTATCCTGCTTATAATGAAGATGGTGATTTGACTGGAAAAGCAAACCACTTCACTGTTAGTACAGGTGCAGGTATCAATTTCTGGGTAACTAAAAACTTCGGTTTAGGTGTTCAAGGAGATTATGTAACTACTCCTGTAGATAAGTCTAATGTTGCTAACTTCTGGCAAGCTTCTGCTTCATTGTTGTTCAGATTTGGTAACACAGATAGAGATAAAGATGGTATCCCTGATAAAGATGATGCTTGTCCAGACACTCCAGGTTTACCAGAATTCCAAGGATGTCCGGATACAGATGGTGACGGAGTTCCAGATAAAGACGATCAATGTCCAGATGTAGCAGGTCCAAAAGAAAACAACGGTTGTCCTTGGCCAGATACTGACGGAGACGGAGTATTAGACAAAGATGATGCTTGTGTTGACGTTCCTGGTCCAGCTGAAAACAAAGGTTGTCCTTGGCCAGATACTGACGGAGACGGAGTATTAGACAAAGATGATGCTTGTCCTACAGTTCCTGGATTAAAAGAATACCAAGGTTGTCCTAAACCTGCTGAAGCTTATGCTACTGAAGCAACAGGTGCTCTTACAAACATTTTATTTGATTTCAACAAAGCAACGTTAAGACCAGAATCTGCTGGTAAAATTAACCAAGCTGCTGAAATTCTTAAAGGTGCTAAAGATGCTACTTTCTTAGTAACGGGTCACACTGATGCTAAAGGAGCTGAGGCTTATAACTTGAAATTATCTAGACAAAGAGCTGCTTCTGTAGTTGCTGCTTTAGAAGCTCAAGGTGTATCTGCAAGCCAATTGAAATCAGTTGGAGTTGGAGAAAGAGATGCTAAAGTTTCTGAAAAAGCTTCTGATGCTGAAAGACAAGCTGATAGAAAAGTAGTTGTTGAAGCTGTAAATGGTGCAGCTTGGGATGCTCTTCAAAAATCAGATCTTCCAGTTGTAGAGAAAAAAGTAGTTAAAAAAGCTCCTGCTAAAAAGAAAGCTACTAAAAAAAGAAAATAATTAAACATTATTTCTAAATATAAATACCTCCAATTTTATTGGAGGTATTTTTTTTGTTTTCAGATTTCAGTACTTTTGTAGTATAAAATAAAAACTGTAATGGGAAGAGCGTTCGAATATAGAAAAGCTTCAAAAATGGCCAGATGGGATAAGATGGCCAAAACATTTTCAAAGATTGGAAAGGACATTGCTTTGGCTGTGAAAGCTGGTGGTCCTGATCCAGATTCCAATCCTGCTCTTAAAAGATGCATCCAGAATGCTAAAGGCGCTAATATGCCAAAAGACAATGTCGAAAGAGCAATTAAAAAGGCAAGTGGCGCAGATGCAGAAAACTATGAGGAAGTCACTTATGAAGGATACGGACAAGGAGGTGTTGCTTTCTTTGTAGAATGTACAACAAACAATCCTACGAGAACTGTGGCTAACGTAAGAGCTATTTTTAACAAGTTTGACGGAAGTCTCGGTAAAAATGGTGAATTAGCATTCATTTTTGATAGAAAAGGAATTTTTACTATTGATTTGGCTCAAGTTAAAATGGATTGGGATGACTTCGAAATGGAAATGATTGATGGTGGGGCAGAGGATGTAGAAAAAGACGAGGAAGAAGTAATGATTACTACGGCATTTGAAGATTTTGGATCATTGTCGCATAAATTAGATGAACTCGGAATCGAAGCTAAAAGTGCCGAATTACAAAGAATTCCGAATAATACAAAAGGAATGACAGAAGATCAATTCAAAGCTAATATGAAGATGCTGGAGCGGTTTGAAGAAGATGATGACGTTCAGAATGTTTTCCATAACATGGAGTTTACAGACGAACAATTAGAATCACTTTAGAATAAGTCTCGCTACAAATAAAATAAAAAATCCCAACAAAAGTCGGGATTTTTTATTTTATAAAACGCTTGTGATTTATGCGTTTGGCTCAACAGATACAAAAGATCTATTGTTTGCTTTCTTTCTGAAAACTACAGTACCGTCAACAAGAGCGTGTAAAGTGTGATCTTTACCCATTCCTACGTTTTCACCTGGGTGGTGTTGAGTACCTCTTTGTCTGATGATGATGTTCCCTGCAACTGCAGTTTGTCCTCCGAAAATCTTAACACCTAGTCTTTTAGAATGAGATTCTCTACCGTTCTTGGAACTACCAACTCCTTTCTTATGTGCCATTTTATTTTAAGCTTTTTGGGTTAAAAATTATTCAGCAGTTTCGCTGGTTTCTGTTACTTCAGCTTTAGCGGCTTTCTTAGGAGCTGCTTTTTTAGCCTCTTTTTTCGCACCGTCAAAACCAGTGATAGAAACAATCTGGATTTGAGTTAATTGTTGTCTGTGACCATTTTTCTTAGCATAACCTTTTCTTCTTTTCTTTTTGAAAACGATTACTTTGTCAGCTTGAACGTGGTCAAGAATTTCTACTTCTACGGCGATACCGTTTACAGCCGGGGCACCTACAGTTACTGCACCGTTTACAGTAAGAAGAACTTTGTCAAAAGAAACTTTCGCACCTTTATCTCCTTTCAAACGGTTCACAAACAACTTTTGGTTTTGCTCAACTTTGTATTGAAGCCCTGCTATTTCTACAATTGCAAACATTGTTTATAAATTTTTATAATTATTCGAGGTGCAAAAGTAATCATTTTATTTAAAAAACACAAAACTATTTGTAAATATTTAGTCCTGTGTTTATTAATATTTATTTGACTCCGTAGAATATATTTTCAATAATAACAAAAAACCTTTGCGGACTTTGCGTTTAAAAAATACACATATACACAACTATTACACTGGAAAACTCTAAATTTGACAATTGAAAATTTCATCAATGCTAAATTTCATCAAGAAAAATATTGCCCTTATTTGGGCAAAAAAACATATAGAAAAATCCAAAAATTTTAAAATCAATGCGATCAAAGATCAGCAGGATTTGCTTTTAGATTTGGTCAAAACAGCGGAGAAAACATTATTCGGAAGAGAACATCAGTTTGAAACTATACAATCTATTGAAGATTTCCAGAAGAATGTTCCTGTTGCAGATTATGAAGATTTGAAACCTTACATCGAAAAAGTAAAAAAAGGTCAATCTAAAATCCTTTGGCCTGATTTACCTGAATATTTTGCCAAAACATCCGGAACAACTTCAGGCTCCAAATACATTCCGATTTCTAAAGAAGCGATGCCTTTTCAGGTTGCTGCTGCTCAAAGTGCTATTTTCCATTACATCGGGAAAAAGAATAATGCAGATTTTGTTGGAGGGAAAATGATTTTTCTTCAAGGTTCTCCGGAACTGGAAGAAGTCAATGGTATAAAAACCGGAAGATTATCAGGAATTGTCGCCCATCATATTCCGAATTATCTTCAGAAGAACAGACTGCCAAGCTGGGAAACCAATTGCATTGAAGATTGGGAAACAAAAGTCGATAAAATTGTAGAAGAAACCGAGAATGAAAATATGACTTTGATTTCCGGAATACCACCTTGGTTGATTATGTACTTTGAAAAACTAATTGACAGACACAACAAAAAAATCACTGAAATTTTTCCGAATCTTCAACTGATTATTACAGGTGGAGTAAACTATGAACCTTATCGAGACAAGATGAACGAATTGTTGGGAAAACCGGTTGACATCGTTCAGACTTTTCCGGCTTCGGAAGGTTTTTTTGCGTTTCAGGATGATTATACAAAAGAAGGATTATTGCTTTTGACCAATCACGGAATTTTCTACGAATTTATTCCACTCGAACAATACGGAAAGCCAAATGCAGAACGATTAACATTGAAAGACGTTGAACGGAATAAAGATTACGCTTTGATTTTGACGACTAATTCAGGTCTATGGGCTTATTCGATTGGAGATGTTGTACGGTTTATTGATAAAAATCCGTACAGGATTTTGGTAAGTGGAAGAACGAAACATTTTACATCTGCTTTTGGAGAACACGTGATTGCGTTTGAAGTGGAAGAAGCTTTGAAAGCAACGGTTGAGAAATTTCCGGCTCAGATTACAGAATTCCATCTCGCGCCGCAAGTGAATCCAGTGGAAGGATTACCTTATCACGAATGGTTCATCGAGTTTGAAAAGGAACCACAAAATTTTGACGCTTTCAAATCTGAATTGGATTTACAACTCAGACAAAGAAATACCTATTATGATGATTTGATTTCCGGAAATATTCTGCAGCCTTTGATTATTACAAAATTGAAGAAGAATGCTTTTCAGGATTATGCCAAATCTGAAGGAAAATTAGGCGGACAAAATAAAATTCCGCGCCTGGCAAATGATAGGAAAATTGCAGTATATTTGGCGAAACTAAATTTACAATGAAAACTTTTTCTTTTCTTATTTCTTTGCTTCTGCTTTTACAATCTTGCACTACAGCTATCTACAGAAATAACATCAATAAGAATGATTTTTCTGCAGTCGAAACAGGAAAAAGATATACATTCTATGAGAACAATAAACCTAAATATAAGGTTCGGGTTTCTGCTGTAGAAGATGACAAAATTGTCGGCGTTGCTAATAACCAGGAAGTGACTATTGCAAAAAATGATATCAGAGTCATCAAAAAGAATAATTCCAAAGGAACAACTGCTATTGTTGTTGGCTCCGTTGTGGGTGTAGCTGGTTTTGTTGCGCTAATCGCCGCATTAGTTAACAATTCTACATCTGATTATTATTACTACTAAAATTTTATAATCTGAGAATGTTCAATCTGATTTGGTTGAAAATATTCTGATTTTTGACAAACGGTTCTGACTAGCCCCGATAGAAGCGGTTACCCCGCAGTGGAGTGGGAGAGTTGGAGGATTTGGGTTTGGCAAAGCGCTGGGACGAGGAGTATGAGCGGATAGCGGGAAATAGCTCCTGAAAATTTATGGTTTTATGTGGAAGTAATTGGCGTACAACGACTACTTTTGCATAATGATTTCTTTTACACCACTTCGAGTTTTAAAAAATATAGAATTTCGTCATCTTCTTACAGGAAGATTTTTCCTTATCATCGCTTTCAGGATGCTCGCAACCTTGCTAGGTTGGTGGGTTTATCAACTTACAAAAGATCCTTTTTCCATTGGATTAATTGGTCTTTCTGAAGTAATTCCGGCAGTTTCTTGCGCTCTTTACGCTGGTCATATTATCGATATGAACGAGAAGAAAAAACTGTTGTTGATTTGTAATTATGCTTATGTGATTTTGATAAGTCTGCTTCTCATTCCTGCTTTTTTCGGACACAGAATGCATTTTACGGGACACCAGATTACTTATTTTATTTATGCTGTGATTTTTTTTACAGGCATTTCGCGTTCGTTTTTAGGGCCGCTTGTTCCATCTATGATTCCGAGGATTGTGAAGCAGGAAAATCTGCCCTATGCTGTGACGTTGAATCAAGCGACTTTTCTGATTGCATCCGTTTCGGGGCACGCTTTAGGTGGATTTTTGATTGCTTTGATTAGCATCAAATGGACTTTGGTTGTGATTGTATCCAGTATGGCCATTGCTTCTTTGTTTTTCTGGACAGTCAATAAACAACAGTCTGAGAATAAAAAGAAGGATGTAAAAGTTTTTGAAAGTATGAAAGAAGGTTTGGCTTATATTTTTAAAACGAAGGAAATTCTTGGTGCTCAAATGCTGGATATGTTTGCTGTTCTTTTTGGTGGTGCAGTGGCGATGATTCCGGTTTTTGCAAGTGATATACTGAAGGTTGGGTCGGAAGGTTTTGGATTGCTGAATGCGGCGTCTGATATCGGTTCAATGTTGATTATAATTACATTATCGCTAGTTCCATTGAAGAAAAATCAAGGGAAGATTTTGCTTTGTGTTGCAACAGGTTTTGGATTATGTATTATTGGATTTGGATTGTCAAAACTATATTGGCTATCATTTGGATTCTTAGTTTTAAGTGGAATGTTGGACGGAATAAGTGTAGTGATTAGAGGAACAATTGTCCAGTTGAAAACCCCGGAAGAAATCCGTGGACGTGTTCTGAGTGTAAATTCGATTTTCATTATGTCGAGTAATGAATTGGGTCAGTTTGAAAGCGGATTGACGGCAAAACTGATGGGTGTTGTACGTTCTGTAGTTTTTGGCGGAACAATGACGGTTTTGACAGCTTTATTTATTGGAGCGACTTCTAAGAAGTTGAGGAAAATGGAGTATTAATCCCAAATTCTTGATGCAAAGATTTTATAAAATAATTAAATCGATTTTGTTAGTGATTGTCGTTTGGTTTTTAATCCATTCGATTTATATGACAATTGACGGACTTAATGATAAACATCAAAATGCAGATGTCGCCGTTGTTCTGGGAAATAAAATTAATGGAGATGGAACTTTGTCCGAAAGATTGAAAGCCCGTCTTGATAAGAGTATAGAATTATACAATCAACAACGTGTTAAGACAATAATTGTTAGTGGCGGATTAGGTAAAGAAGGTTTTTGGGAAGCAAACAAAATGCAGGAATATTTGATTGGAAATAAAATCCCCAAAGAGAAAATATTAGTCGATAATTACGGAAATGATACAGAGAAAACTGTTGAGAATACGTTAAGAATGATGGATAGTTTGAAGTTCAAAAGTGCAATTTCTGTTTCTCAGTATTTTCATCAAACCAGAACGAAGAAACTGTTTAGAAATAAAGGTTTTAAGAATATTGAAAGTGCGAGTCCAGATTATTTCGAAATGAGAGATTTTTATTCAATATTGCGTGAGTTTGTAGCTTATTATAAAGAAGCGATTTAACTAAATAAAAAAGGAAGCAAATTTTGCTTCCTTTTTTTATAATGAATTTGGATTTCTTCGGTTGTCAAAGAATGCATTGATTTTAACTGAATTCTTATTAGCTCGGTAAACGATTGAAAAATTCTCAAGTACCAAAACTCTTCTTGAATTGCTTGAAACAATTTCGCCAACTAAAGGATTCTCTGCAATAAGATTTATCTTTTTAAGTGTTTCATCTAATAATCTTTCAGAATAACTATCAGATTTATTGTGATTAATCCAAAAATTGAATGTGTTGTCAAATTCTTTCCTTGCCCGGTTTGTCCATTCTATTTTTCTCATCTATCGTAAGATTTCAAAAAATCTTCGTGCGATATTACTCTTCCTTCCTCTATATCTTTCTCTCCTTCTTTTATTAATTCAATTTGCCAATCCGTTAGTTTCGTATCGTCATAATTTTCATTCTTTGAAATTAATGTCTTAATAAAAAGGTGAAGTTCTTCCAATTTATTCACCGGAACATCTTTTATTTCTTCAAGAATTGTATTGAGGGTAAGCATCTTATATAATTTTTATTAAAATTAATGAAAATATTTTATATCAGACTTCTGATTTTCGCAATCATATCATCGCCCAATTTATCCGCTTCTTCTTGAGAAAAAGCTTCGGTATAAATCCTGATAATCGGTTCTGTATTAGATTTTCTCAAGTGAACCCAATTTTCAGCAAAATCAATTTTCACGCCGTCTACTGTTGAGATTTCTTCGTTTTTATATTCTTCCTGAACTTTGATTAATAAAGCATCAACGTCGATATCCGGTGTCAATTCTATTTTCTTTTTACCCATAAAATAACTTGGGTAAGTTGCTCTCAGTTCAGAAACGGTTTTGTTTTCTTTAGCCAAATGCGTCAAAAATAAAGCAACGCCTACTAAAGAATCTCTTCCGTAATGTAACTCTGGATAGATGATTCCACCGTTTCCTTCGCCACCAATGACAGCATTTTTTTCTTTCATTAAATTTACCACATTCACTTCTCCAACAGCACTTGCAAAATATTCTGAATCCAGATTTTTAGCAACATCTCTCAAAGCTCGACTTGAAGAAAGATTAGAAATAGCAATACCTTTTTTCAGCTTCAAAAGATAATCTGCAACAGCAACCAACGTATATTCTTCGCCAAACATTTCACCTTTTTCATCAATCAAAGCTAATCTGTCAACATCTGGATCTACCACGATTCCCATATCTGCACCTTCTTTTTTTACCAAGTCGCAGATGTCGCCAAGATGCTCTTTCAAAGGTTCCGGATTGTGGGGGAAATGTCCTGTTGGTTCGCAATATAACTTCACAACTTCAACACCCAATTTTTCCAAAAGTGGTGGAATAGAAATTCCTCCCGTAGAATTAACCGCATCCAAAACTACTTTGAATTTCTTAGCTTTTATTGCTTCTACATCTACAGTAGGCAATTCCAAAATCTTCTGAATATGAATATCAAAACCGTCTTCTCTGGTTTCATATTTTCCCAGATCATCCACTTCTGCATAATTGAAGTCTTCATTTTCTGCCAAAGCCAAAACTTCTGCACCGTTTTCTCCGTTGATGAATTCGCCCTTATCATTCAGTAATTTCAAAGCATTCCATTGTTTTGGATTGTGAGAAGCGGTCAGGATAATTCCGCCGTCAGCATTTAGTTCAGGAACCATTACTTCTACAGTTGGCGTTGTGGAAAGACCTAAATCAATTACATTAATTCCCAAACCTTGCAATGTAGAAGCGACCAAAGAAGAAACCATTTGACCAGAGATTCTAGCATCTCTTCCGATAACTAGGGTTAAGTTTTTTTTATTTTTATTATTCTGAAGCCAAGTTCCGAATGCCGAAGCAAATTTTACCACATCAAGCGGCGTCAAGTTATCATTTACTTTTCCGCCGATAGTACCTCGGATTCCGGAGATTGATTTTATTAATGACATTTATTTTAAGGTTTTTTTTCTGATTGCAAATGTATTAAAAAGAAGTGATTTGAGTTTTAACTTAAGATTACAACGCTGGGATTTTGTCTTTAATTTTATCATAAATTCTCTTCACTTTAGCTGGCGGATTCAATCTATATCCAATAAAAAAGAGAACGTAGAAATCATTTTCATAAATGTTTGAACCATTATCTTTATAATGATTTCCAGCGTAATTGAACTTGGATCCAAAAAATATTTTCTCTGAATTGTAACCTAAATGAAGTCCGGCGCCAAAGTTTTGAGTGAAATAGTTAGCTTTATCTCTTTCACTTTGATTGACATCATTTTTATAATTGCTCCATTTTTTTCCCAATCCACCATATAAATAAGGCGCAATATTGATTTTTTCTGTAAGAAGATAATTGTAATGATAACCCAAATCTACACTCAGATCCAAACGTTTTTCACGAGATTTTATATCATTCTGAATGTCGGAGAATATAACATATTCATAATTGAAAGCAGGAACGAAACTTCCATTGCTTTTCGTTTGCCATTCTTTTTTATAGTAAATTCCTTTCAAGGAAAAATCTTTATTAATAATGTAAGAAGTGGAACCTCCGAAGCTCTGAAATCTCAAATTAGGAAAAGTCAAATAAGAATCTCTATTTTTTCTCCAGTTATCAATATAATCCTGTGTATTTCTCAAATAATAACCTTTGCTGTTTTTGTAAGAAATTGTCTGGATCAAGTTTTTTGGAAAAAATCTGAAAGTATAACTGGTAAAACTGCTTTTTCCCTTTAGGTGATTATTGTTTCCGATTATAAATTTTGGCGCAAAAGATATGCTTGCACTTACGAATTTGTAATCGACGCCAATCGTTGTATTAATCTGATTGTTGAGTGCTAATCTTGGAGTAATGCTTAAGTCTTTGGATATGATGACGAGTTCATTTGTATTCGTATCAATATTTAGCCGAAGCATCAATTTTTCATGGTAAGAAATCAAATTATTATTAATGCTGTCATTTTGTGCAAGTGTAAAAATGCAGAAATGAAGCAAAATAATAGCAAGAATCCGCATTGTTTAGTTCTAATTTTCTAAAACTAAAATACTAAAAACATTCTGGATTAAGAACATCCGCAATCCGGACCGCAGTTTTTTCCTTTGTCTTTCTTAGAAAACGTTTTTGAGAATTTTCGGACAATCGCATAAACAGCAGCTAAAACGATAACGCCAACTATAATATATTGTATAAGTAATGAATTGTCCATTTTAAAATTACTTTAAAATCTGATAAACAATCAACGCCGAAAAGTATGCCAAAAAGGTCATTGAAACAGTTTGTAACATTGTCCACTTCAAGCTTCTTGTTTCTCTATAAACTACGGCAATTGTCGAAATACATTGCATCGCAAATGCATAGAAAATCAAAATCGAAACGCCTGTTGCAAAGCTGAAAACTTTTTCGCCGTTTGGATGAACGTCTAGTCTCATTTTCTCGATCAGTTTTCCTTCAGGTGCTTCATCATCCAGACTGTAAAGTGTTGATAATGTACCAACGAAAACCTCTCTTGCTGCAAAACTTGTCAGGATTCCAATTCCCATTTTCCAATCATAACCAAGCGGAGCAATCGCAGGCTCCATCGTTCTTCCGATTCTTCCAAGATAAGAATGGTCAAGTGAAGAATCTGTTGCTAAAACTTCGTTTTTATGTTGTGGCGGACCAAAATAACTCAAAGCCCAAAGAATAATACTGACTGTGAAAATTACTTTTCCGGCTCCCGAAATGAATTCCCAAACTTTACCCAATACCAATTTGAAATCATATCCGAACAAAGGCATTTTGTAAGTTGGTAGATCCATTACCAAGAAACTTTTAATTTTAGTTTTAATGAAACTTTTCAGAACAAATGATGATAACAAAGCCATTAGAAAACCTAACAGATACATTATCATCAAGGCGATTGCTCTGTATTTGATACCATAAAAATTCTCGTCAGGAATAATCAATCCGATGATAATACTATAAATCGGAAGTCTCGCAGAACACGTCATAAAAGGTGTTACAAGAATCGTAATCAATCTTTCTTTAACGTTTTCGATGTTTCTTGTAGACATAATCGCCGGAATTGCACAAGCTGTCCCGGAAACCAAAGGAACGATACTTTTTCCATTGAGTCCGAAAGGTCTCAGCATTCTATCCATCAGGAAAACAACTCTCGCCATATATCCCGAATCTTCCAAAAGATAAAGGAAATATAAAAGAATTCCAATTTGAGGCGCAAAAACCAAAATCCCACCAATTCCCGGAATAATTCCGCTGGAAACTAAAGAATTGATTGGTCCTTCCGGAAGATGCTTACCTGAAAATTCTGATAACCAAGTGAAGAAATCCTCAATCCAAGTCATTGGATATTCTGCTAGGAAGAAAACACTTTGGAAAATCAATAATAGGATTAATAAGAAAACAACGTAACCCCAAAATTTGTGAACCAAAACTTTGTCCAATTTTTCAGTTAATAACTCTTTTAACTGAGGTTTTTTCTCCGTTATTTCAGAAGTAATTTTATCAATATTCTGATAACGTCTTACCGTTTCTGTGATTTGTAATCTTTTTGGAACACTACATTTGTTATCTTCCTGAGTGATGATTTCGTGGATATTTTCAATTTTTCCAAGATAAGTGTCGGCTGCTAACAGTGTCCAGATTTTGTAAAGATTCTTTTCTGAGGTATTAGACGAAATCTTATAAACCAAAGACTTCTGTTCTAATGGAATTTCGAAAGAGTTGGTCTTGGCAATTTTGAACTCGTTATTGAAAACCGCTTCGCGAACCGTTTCTATTCCAACATTATTTTTGGCGTTAGTCTCAAAAACCGGAATGTTCAGAACCTCTGAAAGCTTGGAAATATCAATTTTAATCCCTCGTTTTTCAGCTTCATCCACTTGATTGACAACCAAAATCGCAGGAATTCCCAAATCCTGAATCTGCTGAAAGAGAAGTAAACTTCTTCTCATATTGATTGCGTCGACAATGTAAACAACACCAGAATAATCTTCCTGAATCAGATAACGAGAAAAAATAGCTTCGTCCTCAGAAGTTGGATAGATGCTGTAAGAACCAGGCAAATCGATAACCTCGACTTCCTCGTTTTTGTAAATGTAATTTCCGGAATGGCTGGCAACTGTAACACCAGCATAGTTTCCCGTTTTTTGTTTTCTGTTACAAAGGATATTAAAAAGAGTAGATTTCCCAACATTGGGATTCCCTACCAAAAGAATTTGTTTTTGCTTTTTGTCCTGCATTATTCTGAAACTTCTACCTGGATAAATCTTGCTTCTGCTTCTCTCAGGGCGATTTTGGTTTTATCCGAACCATATTCTATATAAAGCGGTCCGTTAAAAGGAGCTTGATATAGAACTCTGAAAGTGGTTTCCGGAAGCAATCCCATTTCGATGATTTTGGTTGGCATCTGAAGGTTTTCATTATCATAACCAAGAATTTTCCCGATTTTATTTTTCGGAAAACAACAGAGTTTATCGATGTGTTTTGTTTGCAAGACTAAAATTTTTGGACTACAAAGATAGCTTATTTCAAATTAATCTAAATAAGATGTTTGTCATAAAAAAAGCCGGAATTAATTTCCGGCTTTATGTTTATTTTTTCTTTTTCTCTGTAACCTGCTGAACTTCTATTGGGTTGTCTGTAGATTTGAAGAAATCGTTTAGCATTTTCTCCTGATTCTTCAACATTTCTCCAATGGTAAGGTCGCTTCCTGGCATTTTCATAGAAAGCATATTTTGCGGAACCTGAGTTCTTACTTCTGCCATCGGATCTTGTTTGAAGGCAGCATAAGCTTTTTCGAATTTATCTTTAGCAATCGTTTTCTTCTCATTGCTCATCCCGTATTTTGCATTAACTTCTTCAGCGTAAGTGAATTCTTTCCAGTCTTTCACCGATTTGTTACCAGATAATAACCAAGAGTAATTTTTTTCATCATCTTCAATCTTCACAATTAATCCTGGCAATCCGTAGAATTTGTAAGGTCCATCTTGGAAAGGAATATCAGTTGAGAACCAAGCAGTCCATTTTCTTCCTCCAAACTCAGTTGTAGCTTTTTGGGTGTTGTAAGTTCCAATTTTTTCTTTGTCAGTCAGGATTTTCCAATCAAATTTTAGACTTTCCTCGTAGGCAAAAAGATTTCTGTTGATTCTGTCAACGTACATTTCTGCCATTGCAGGATAATTCTTGTAGATTTTATAGGAAAATTTAGGCCATTTTATCATTTTGGACATATCCTTGAAGGTTTTTGTTTTCTCCATTTCTTCAACTGCAGATTTGATGATAGAATCTTGCGCAGGCAAAGTAAAATCCTGATAAATCGATTTGTCTTTAGCAATGTCAAGCGTTGTCATTACTTTATCCAATCTTGTTGAATCTTTTTTCGGTTTATATGTCAGTTCATAGAAGAAACGGTTGGCTGTTTCTTGTGCGGAAACCATTAATCCTAATAATAACAAAGGAAGAATGACTAATTTTTTGAGAGATTTCATAATTTCTATATTTTCTGTTTTCAAATAATTAGTGTAAGATTATAGAAAATGTTACAGAATTATTGATACATTTTTTTAATTGATTCATTCATCAGTTTATAAATCTTCAAATGCTCTTCATCTGCAATCAAGTCTTCGTGAAGCTTCAGGACTCTTTCGTCACCTCTTACTGCCGGACCGGTTTGAGCCAATTTTGGTTCCAAATGATGAATCTTCTCAACAGTTTCATCAATCAACGGAATAAAATAATTGAAATCTAAATTCTGAGAATCTGAAATTTCTTTAGCTCTTGCAAAAAGATGATTCACGAAATTGCACGCAAAAACGGCTGTCAGATGAATGTATTTTCTCTTTTTATAGTCTGAGGTTTCGACATTCTCAGAAATAATTGAGGCCAGTTCAAATAATGATTTTTCATCAATCTGATTTTCAGCCTCAACGAAAAAAGGGATTTTGGAATAATCCAGATTTTTGGTCTTAGAAAAAGTCTGTAGAGGATAGAAACTTGCTTTCCTATAATTACCTTTCAGTATTTCCATTGGCAACGAACCGGAAGTGTGGGCAACTAAAGCATTTTCTTTTTTAATTAATTCAGAAACATTTTCCACGGCAGAATCGGAAACGGCAATAATATAAAGTTCTGCATCTCCCAATTGATTAGTTGAAAAAGGAATGTTGAATTCAGTCGAAATTTTTAATAATTCAGCTTCATTTCTGCCAAATATCTGATGAATTTCAATATTATTTTGCTTAAAAGCTTTCACAAGATGATAAGCTACATTCCCCGAACCGATAATTACTGTTTGCATCTAACAAAGGTAATAATTTGATGAATTGAAACCACCTATTAATAGGAAAGGCTTGATTTTGGATAGAGGTTTTCAGAGAAAATTGAAAAAATAATTTAACTTTGGTTTTATTTTTTAATCAAAACAACGAAACATCTGAATGAAGCTCAAGGATGAGGACATTGTAAAGCTTTTAACTGCACCTCAGACTGTAGAGAAAGGTCTGCGCGCGATGATGGATAACTATCAGAGTCGCCTTTATTGGCATATCAGACGGTTGATTGTGGATCACGACCAAGCTCAGGATGTTTTGCAGGATACTTTCATCAAGGCGTATCAGAATATTCACCAGTTCAAGAGTGACAGCAAATTGTACACTTGGCTCTACAGAATTGCAACCAATGAGGCTTTGCAGCAACTCAACAAAATGAACCGGATGAGGAAGACAGATGAGGATGCAGAATATTATATGCAGAATCTAGTCGCTGATAATGCTGGAAGAGATGGAGAAGAGATTATGATATTGCTCCAAAAAGCAATTCAGACGTTGCCAGAAAAGCAGAAGTTGGTTTTCAACATGCGTTATTATGATGATTTACCTTATGAAGAGATTTCGAAGATTTTGGATATGTCCGTTGGAACTTTGAAAACCAATTATCATTACGCCAAAGATAAGGTAGAGCAGTATATAAAGGACAATTACTCGGAAGAGTTTTAAAATAATAAGAGAATAATGATGAAATGTTTTTGACATTTCATTTGATAAAAAATAAAATAAGAGCAAATGAAAATTGATATAGAAAAACTGAACAGAAAAACACCGTATCCTGAACCTTCGGATGAGTTTTTCAAAACGCTTCAGGATCAGGTGATTTCGAAAACGATTGGTGAGAAAACTCCTGTCGTTCAGAAAGAAGCAAAAGTTTTCTCTCTGAATTTCAAATGGATGGCTGCCGCTGCAGTTGTTTTGATTGCGGGACTTACAGCGTTTTTAGGCTTCGATAATTCTTCTGAAACACAGAGCTTTGCTAGTCAAAAACCAATTGTAGATTCTGTTTATAATATTAATGAGCCTAAAAGCAATACATCGGAACAATTGGCAAATAACACTGTGACTGAAGATCATCATACAGATGTTATCAAAAAACAAAATGTTAAAAATCATCACATCACTTCTGCTAAAGTAAATGTTTCTAATGCAAAATCTTTTAATAATACCGACCGACAAGATTACGCTGTAGAAACTAAAAGAAAATCTGAGTCAGAAGTGGAGAAGGTTTTAGTGGCTTTTACGCCAGACCAGTTGAAAGACTTAGATAGAAATAGTGAGCAAGATGTTTATCTTGATCTTTATAATTAATAACAAAATAGAGAGAAATGAAAAAATTGTTATTGACTATTTTAATTGCCGGATTCTTTTCTGCTCACACAGTTAGTGGACAAGACAGAAGATCCGGGACTACAAATTTAAGGTCTAATTCGGGTTCGAATTCTAGCTTGCGTGGCACTTCTTCATCGTTATCGCCAGTTGGAACTATGCAAAGACAGACCAATATTCCTAGAACTTCTGAGTGGAGAAGTATGAATACACAGGAGAAAAGAGAAGTGGTGAACAATATGTCTACAAAAGAACGCTCTCTTTTTCTACAAAAAATGAAGGAAAATATTGTCATCGATGATATTGATATTTCTGCAGATAAACAAGACGAGTTCAAGGCGCTTTATGCTGAATATCAAACCAATCAGAAGCAGATTAAAGAAAAATTCCTTGTAGAAAATAACATTGGAAATCTTTCGGACGAAGAAGCTACGAGAAGACTTAATCAAAGTTTTGATGTTGGTCAGCAACTTCTAAACAACAGAAGAACTTATGCTGATAAATTTTTAAAAATTCTTACACCACAACAGGTTCTGAAATTATTCCAGACGGAAGGAAAAATGCGGGAAAAAGTTCTCGATAAGAAAAACGATAAGTAAACAAAAAACCTCTAAATCTAGAGGTTTTTCTTATTTTATATTGCACATTCACAAATGTATCCAAATAATTTTCCTATTCTGCTAAAAATATGTATTTTCGCAAACTGATTATAAACACATAATATAAAATGGCAATTTTAGGCGAAATTAGAAAGAGATCATGGCTTCTGTTAGGTGTAATAGCCTTAGGGTTGGTGTCGTTTCTTTTCAACGCAGATACTTTTGATAAGATGTTCTCAAAAAACCCGAATGTTTTTGGTAAAGTGAATGGCGAAGATATTACAAGAGATGAGTACAACGACCAGTTATTCATCATGCAGCAACAGGCTCAGCAGCAGGGTCAACCTACAAAAGGTCTTGAAGAGCAGGCTTGGCAGATTCTTGTACAGTCAAAATTAATCAAACAGCAGTTTGATAAAATGGGTCTTCAGTTGACTGATGATATTTTCTGGAGCCAATTGCAATATGATCCAATGTTCGCTCAGAATCAACAATATTTTGATGAGAAAGGTAATTTCAAACTTCAGGAAATTAAATCTGAAATAGAAAAGGCACAAGCGTCTAGCCCTGAAAATTATTCTTATTGGTTGAAAAATAAAAAGTCTATCGAGTACAGAATGATGGCCAGAATGTTATTCGGAAATATCACTTCAGGAATCACAACCAGCAAAAAAGAAGCTGAATTGATGATCAAATTCCGTGATGATATGGCAAACATCGATTTTGTGAAAGTTGACTACCTTGAGTTTGCTAAAAAGAATAACGTAAAAGTGACGACTCAAGATCTTGCAGATTATATCAAATTGCATCCAACAAGATTCAAAGCTACGGCTAGCAGAAATTTGGCTTATGCTTATTTCCCAGCTGCACCAAGTGCTCAGGATGATGCTGCAACTTTGAACGAAATCAACAAATTATACCTTAAAGGAACAGATGCTTCTAATGGAGCAGAAAATTTCCAGAATACAAAGAACGATTCTATGTTCGTAGAATTGAATTCTGATGTACCTTTCATTCCTCAGTATGTAAGCCCTGCTCAATTGCCAGCTGAATTGAAAGATAAAATTGCAACTGCAGCGATTGGACAAACTTTTGGTCCTTATAAAGAGCAAACGCTTTATGTTGTTTCTAAATTGCTAGATAAAAAAGCGTCTGATTCTACATTGTCAAAACATATCTTGATTGGATACAAAGGAGCGGAAAGATCTACAGCAACCAGAACAAAAGAAGCAGCGAAGAAAACTGCAGATAGTTTGTTAGCAGTAATCAAAGCTGATCCTACAAAATTCGCTGAAGGACTAAAATTGTCTGATGAGCCAAATGCCGTAGAAAGAAACGGAAGTGTGGGTTGGACAACACCAGCAAGTCAGTTTGCGCCAGGTTATTTAAGCTTTTTAGCAAATAATCCTAAAGGAGCAACTGGATTACAAGAAACAGCTTTCGGATACCATATCATCAATATTGAAGATAAAAAAAGTGGTGCTATGACTTATAAAATTGCACACTTAGCTAAAAATATCAAAGCTTCTGACAAAACAGAAAATCAAGTTCTTACTCAGGCAACGAGATTTATTCAACAAACTGAAGGTAAAAGTTTCAATCAATTCAAAAGCTTAGCTGAGAAAAACAAATACAGATTTGATAATCCTAAAACAGTTGGTCGTTTCCAAGGAACGCTTCCAGGTCTTAACACAGACAAGGATGGAGATGTGATTGCGTGGGCTTTCGATAAGAAAAGAAATATTGGAGATACAGATATCTTCACAGTGGAAGGAACAGGTGACAGAATTGTGGCTTACGTTGTAGGAAAACAGGATGAAGGTCTTGCTGATCCGGAAACTGTAAGAGATCAAATTGAGCCAATTGTAAAAAATAAAGTTCTTGCTAAGAAAATCATTGAGAAAATCAACTCAGGGAAGTATTCTACTCTTGACCAAGCAGCGAAAGCATTTGGAACTACAAAAGGAAATGCAGATGTTAACTTGTTCAACCCAGCTGTAAATGGCGCTATGGAACCTAAAGTTGCAGGTGCAGCATTTGGAGTAGCAACAAACAAATTGTCTCAGCCAGTTGAAGGGATGACAGGTGTTTATCTGGTGGTTAAAAAATCTGTTAAGACTAACAAATTGCCAGGTGATATCAAACAGATTACAGAATCTATCAACCAGCAAAACTCTCAGCAGTTTACAGGTGCATTCTTGAAGAGTCTTCAGGATAATGCTAACATCAAAGATTTTAGAATCGAAGTTTGGGATAAGGCAGCTCAGCAATAATTTCCCAACATTTATCAATATAAACAAAAGCGGCATAATTGTCGCTTTTGTTGTTTTTTATTTATATCAATTATAAACCCAATATTCTTATATTTGCTAATTAGTAAAACCCAAATAAAACGTGAAGTTAAGTAAAGAATTAAAAACAGGATTAATCGCTATATTCGCCATAATTGGTTTCGTTGTACTTTATCAGTTTATGAAAGGAAAAAACCTTTTTACAACAGATAATGCTTTCTATGCCAAGTATGATAATGTAGAAGGACTTTCTGTTTCCAATCCGGTTTCTATAAATGGATTGAAGGTAGGACAAGTAGATGAGATAAAACCGATAACTACAAAAGATGGCAGATTACATTTTGTTGTTAAGTTGACAATAGATGATAATTTTGAGTTTTCAAAAAATTCTACATTAGAGATTTTTGAACCAGGATTGATGTCTGGGAAAGAAATGAAAATCAATCTTGCTTATGGAGGAGGAATTGCAAAAGATGGTGATACGCTGAAAGGAAATTATCAATTGTCTATGCTTAACTCTCTTTCTTCACAAGTAAAACCAGTTAAAGATCAACTTTCCGGAGTACTACTGAAGTTGGATTCAACTTTAGCAAGTACAAACAAAATTGTCGATGAGCAAAACAGAAGAGAGATCAAATTATTATTAATGAATCTCAACAGAACCATCGAGTCTTTCAAAGGCGCATCTGACAGAACAAATGCTATCCTTGCCAACAATGAAAAAGGTCTGCACGAAGTTGTGGCTAATGCTAACAATGCGATGATGACAGCCAATAAAACTTTGGATAAATTTGGATCTGTTGCAGAACGTGTAGATATTGATAAACTGAACGGCACAATTGACCAATTCAACCAAACCGCAGGGAAACTGAATAACGTTATTTCCGGCATACAAAACGGTGAAGGTTCTCTTGGTAAATTGGCGAAAGATGAAGAGCTTTACAATAATCTTGAAAAGACTTCTAAAAACCTGAATGCTCTGGTAGAAGATTTCAAGGCTAATCCGAAAAGATATGTGAACTTCTCGGTTTTTGGTAAAAACGCTGATAAAAAATAATCTATGCAATATATTGACAATGTAATATTTCTGATTTTATTGATTGCAGGTTTCGGCTTATTTGCTAAAAGCCTGAAAGAATTATATCGCAATATAAAACTCGGAAGAGAAATTGACCGAACCGACAGAAAAGCGGAACGCTGGGCAATAATGACCAGAGTGGCGCTAGGACAGAGCAAAATGGTGAAACGTCCTATTGCAGGGATTTTACACATTTTCGTTTATGTTGGGTTTGTCATTATCAATATCGAGTTATTAGAAATTATCATTGATGGTATTTTTGGAACGCACAGATTTTTGCAAAGTGTTTTAGGAGATTCTTTCTATGCATTTTTCACAGGATTTTTAGAAATTTTAGCGGCTTTGGTTGTCTTAGCAGTGGTCGTATTTTTTATCAGAAGAAATTTCTATGGTGTCAAAAGATTAACGATGAAAGAATTATTCGGTTGGCCAAAACAAGATGCCAATTGGATCTTGATTATTGAGTTTGCTTTGATGGTTGCTTTCTTCACAATGAACGGAGCAGATTTCTATGCAGATTCAACTCGTTTCAGTTCAAACTTTCCAATCTCAAAACATCTATTTCCATTCTTTGGAAATTTCAGTATAGAAACACTTCATATTTTTGAAAAATCAGCTTGGTGGTTTCATTTTGTCGGCATTCTTTTCTTTATGAATTATCTATATTATTCTAAGCACCTTCATATTATTTTAGCGTTTCCTAATACTTGGTTTGCGAATCTTGAGAAAAAAGGGAAATTCAATAATCTGGATTCTGTAACTAAAGAAATCAAGTTAATGATGGATCCGAATGCTGATCCTTATGCAGCTCCTGCAGAAGGCGAGGCAGAAATTCCTTCAAAATTCGGAGCAGAAGATATTTTTGATCTGAATCAACATCAATTGATGAGCGCTTATTCTTGTACCGAATGTGGAAGATGTACTTCGGTTTGTCCGGCTAATATCACTGGCAAAAAATTATCTCCAAGATTGATTATGATGAAAACCAGAGATCGTCTGGAAGAAGTCGGAAAAAACCTTAATAAAAACGGAGGTAAGTTCGTCGATGATGGCAAAAAGCTACTGAACGATTATATTACCAAAGAAGAACTTTGGGCTTGTACGACTTGTAACGCTTGTGTAGAAGCTTGTCCTGTTTTGATTGATCCACTTTCCATCATTTTTGAAATGAGGAGATTCTTGGTAATGGAACAATCTGCAGCACCACAAGAATTAAACTTAATGATGACAAACGTCGAAAATAATGCTGCACCTTGGCAATATAATCAGGCTGACAGATTGAATTGGGCTAACGATTAATTTTGAAGTAAAAGTACATCTTACATTAATACAAAATACATTTATAACAAATGGATTTCACTATAAAAACAATGGCAGATTATGCTGCTGAAGGCAAATCTCCCGAAGTTCTCTTCTGGGTAGGTTGCGCTGGAAGTTTTGATGATCGTGCGAAAAAAATAACACGGGCATTCTGCAAAATCCTTAATAAAATCAATGTGGAATTTGCTGTTCTGGGACAAGAAGAATCTTGTACGGGCGATCCTGCAAAACGTGCCGGAAACGAGTTTGTCTTCCAAATGATGGCTTTGACCAACATCGAAGTTCTGAATGCTTACGAAGTCAAAAAAATAGTTACAGCCTGTCCGCATTGTTTCAATACTTTGAAGAACGAATATCCAAGTCTTGGCGGAAATTATCAAGTTTTGCATCATACTCAATTCCTGAAAGATTTGATGAATGAAGGCCGATTGAAAATCGAAGGCGGAAGTTTCAAAGGAAAAAAAATCACATTCCACGATCCTTGTTACCTTGGAAGAGCTAATGACGAATATGAAGCGCCAAGAATGCTTTTGGAAAAACTTGATGCAGAATTAGTAGAAATGAAGCGTTGCAAAACCAATGGACTATGTTGTGGAGCTGGTGGGGCGCAAATGTTTAAAGAACCTGAAAAAGGAAATAAAGACATCAATATCGAAAGAACAGAAGAAGCACTTTCATTCGAACCTAAAGTGATTGCTACTGGTTGTCCGTTTTGTAATACAATGATGACAGATGGTGTGAAGCACTTCAATAAAAATACAGAAGTAGAAGTTAAAGATATTGTAGAACTTTTGGCAGAAGCGGAAGATCTCTGATTAATTCTTTGGTTTTGATTTATTATTCATGAAAAGTAAATGGACATTTTCTTTTTTCTTTTTGTTACCTGTTTTATTTGTTCTTTGTCTTTGGAATTATAATAATAGAGTCTATGATTGGGATATGCCAGGCTATATTGGCAGTATGTACACTTCTCAATATCCCAACAATCCAGAAAAAGTAAAAGAATTAACCTTTAGTTCCATACAAAAAGAAGCGCCAATAGATCAATATAATGATGTTATTGGCAAAAATCCTAAAGATGTTGCAAGACAATATTTTGAAAAAAGTACCAAAGCTTTTTCCGAACAACTTCCTTATTTTCAGATAAAAGTCGGGTATAATCTTGCAATTACCATTTTATACAAAATAGGTTTTACTGCCCCTATGTCGGTTCTTTTTTTGAGCCTTCTCTCGTATTTTTTCTCAGGAATACTTTTGTTTTTTGTATTTAAGATTATTTTTCCAAATAACATTTTAATAGTTTTTTTCATAACATTGGCAATTTTATTATTACCACCTATGACATATATGGCCAGAGTTTCTACACCAGATATGTTTATTCTGCAATTTTTATTAATCTTTATGATAGGATTGTTTAGCCGGTGGAAAAGATGGATAATGTTTTCCATTTTATTTGCGATTACTTTTATAAGACCAGATTATATTACGTTTACATTGACTTATCTTATTACTGATTTTCTTTTTAATTTTTATGAAAGAAAGAAAATAAATTTTAATGTTATTTTACAA
Organism: Epilithonimonas zeae; assembly: GCF_023278365.1. NCBI lineage: Bacteria > Pseudomonadati > Bacteroidota > Flavobacteriia > Flavobacteriales > Weeksellaceae > Epilithonimonas > Epilithonimonas zeae. Next base: position 3,184,385 of record NZ_CP075338.1, read on the forward strand.
ACAAGTATTCTCTTTTTCTTATATATTTTCATAGTGAAGTTTTATCATTACCCAGGTTGGAAAAATCTTTTCTATGATTCTTTTATTTGCAGACGACCAATTATTTCTGAAGAACTTGCAGACTTTGGGATAACTGATTATTTAAGAATATTATTAAGAAAAATTATCTATTTTAAGAAAGTAAGTTTAATTGCATTTGGTAGTCTAGGATTGATTTTCTATCTATCGAAAGATAAGTGGACAAGATTTTATTCAGTTTTTATTTTTGCTAATATCTATATCAAATTTGTTTTTTTTCCACATTCTTCTGGACTAAGATTTTTCTTTGGATTTATTTTATTATTACTAATCATGCTGATGTATTCTATCAGTCAAAGATATAATCGGTATGAACTCGATAAAAATTCTTAATTTTACTTATTTAAAATCATTATAATGAAAATCGAGGCATCCAGTATTGTAGAAACAAACGATTACCGTGTAATTATATATCCAGCGTCTAGACCCTTTACAGCAAAAGAGAGTAAAGTGATTGCAGAGAGATTGTATGATTTCTTGGGCGATTGGGCAGCTCACGGAAAAGAATTATCTTCTTCTTTCAAAATTGAAAAAAATCAATTTATTATTATTTGTGTTGACGAAGAGAAAGAAGCAGCTTCTGGCTGTAGTATAGATGCACTTGGGAAAGTAATGAGAGAGCTGGACGCCCAATTTGATCTTGGATTATTTGATAGGATGAAAGCAAGCTACGTAGAAAATGGAGAGGTGAAAACTTTGAAATTATCAGACTTTAAAAGTAAGATTAGAAATGGTGAAATATCAAAAGATATCGAGGTTTTCGATTTCTCTAAAAACACTTACCTAGACTTTCTTAGTCACTTCTTACAACCTTTTGCAAGAAGTTGGGCTTCAACAATTTCTTAATCTTTAATTAATTTCTATTAATTTCAAAATAATACTTTGAAAGTACTTTTTCTGACTACGGCTCACAAATATAATGATGATCGTATATATTATCATCAAGCAACGGAACTTGTGAAACGAGGTTTTGATGTGAAAATTTGTAGTTTGTGTTCAGATTTCCAAGGAGATTTTAATAATATTAAAATCGAATCTTATCCAATTCTGGATTCTAATGCAAAAGAAAAAATTAATACTTTTCTGAAGGTTTGTCAGGATTATCAGCCGGATTCTATTATTTGCTCAGAGCCTCTTGCTGTCATTGCAGCAGGAAAATTCAACAAAAAGAAAAAAACAAATATCACTTATGATATTACAGAATGGTATCCATCTTTTAGGATGATAGAAGAATATTCTATCTTTTTAAGATTTATTCACGCTATCAAATTTTTTCTTATCCAGATTTATGCAGGCTTCTTAAGTCATAATTTTATTTTTGGCGAGAAAACAAAAAAATTTCCATTAGCATATTTTTTTCCATTTAAAAAAAGTATGATTCTGCCTTATTACCCAGATCATATTTATATTCATGAAAATAAAAAAAGTTTAGATCCTAATAAAATAAATCTTTGTTATACAGGAGTTTTCTCAAAAGAAAAGGGAATTGGCAATTTCTTTGAAACGGTCAATCAATTACAACAAGAAAGACCGAATTTACAAATTGACATTACATTGATTGGTGGTTCTCGCAGGAAGAAAGACGAAGATTATTTTTCAGAATTACTTAAGAAATATAATAAGTTTAATATCAATATAAAAAAGCCTACATCATTTGAAAATTTTACAAAAGCTTATGCTAATGCGGATATTTGTTTTGACTTAAGGGAAATCAGTTTGGAAAATCATCATTGTTTACCAATTAAAATATTCTATTATGCCGCTTCTGGGAAACCTGTAATTTATACAGATTTGAAAGCTACCAGACAGTTTGTAGAAGTTTCAAAGTTTGGATTTTTGGTTGATCCTGAAAACGCTTTTCAGATTGCGGATTGTATTGGGAAATATATTGATAATCCTAATTTATATAGTACTCACGTCCATAATGCAAGAATGTTGTATGAGGAAAAATATAATTGGGATATGATTCGGGATTCTTTTGTAGATTTTGTAAAAAGCTCAATAAAATAAAATTTCAGAGGATGAATATTATCCAGACTTTTGTTTCTCGATTCTTGATATTGATTCTCAATTTTGGTCTTGTCATCTATTCTACTAATATGTGGGGGAGTGATGGTAAAGGTATTATTTCTATTGTTATTGCAGATCTTACGATTATCAGTTTCATTAGTAATATTTTCTCAGGAAGCAGCGTTACCTATTTTGCATCAAAATATAAATCCGAACAGATTTTATTATATGGATATCTTTGGTCTCTCACAGTTGGTATTTTAGTTCCACTGATACTTCTATTATTTCATGATTCAGAATACACTTTTTATCTCATAGCATTATCAATTTTATCATCTTTATTAACTACCAATATCAATCTTTTTGTAGGGCAGAAGAATATAAAAATGTTCAATTTATACACAATTCTGCAACAAGCTGTTCATATTGTTTTTCTGATATTAATAATCTATGCTTTAGGTATTCTGTCTGTTAAGGCCTATTTTATGGCACAAATTGCATGTTGTGCAATTTTGTTTTTGGTAAGTTCTTATCAGATTCTGAAAAACTGTAGATTTTCAAAAATTAGATTCTCTGGTAAAGTCCAGAATTTACTCTTTAGCTATGGTTGGAAAACACAGCTTAGTGCATTTATTCAATTCCTAAATTACAGGTTGTCATTTTATTTTTTAGAATTTTATAAAGGTATTGCTAGTGTTGGTATTTTCTCAATTGGTGTAGCATTCTCAGAAGCCATTTGGACAGTCAGTAGGAGTTTGTCGGTTATTCTATACTCAGATGTCGTTAATAATAGCAATGAAAACGAGATTTTGGTCAAAGCCAAAACTTCTCTCAAAATAAGTTTTCTGATCACCTTAGTATTCATTATTTTTGTTGTAATAATACCATCACAATTTTACTCGATGATATTTGGCAAAGATTTTAGTCAGACGAAAAAGATTATTTTGCTTTTGTCACCCGGTATTTTGGCAATAGCTGTAAGTAATATTATTGGTTTTTATTTTGCAGGAATTAATAAACTTCGGATACTGAATATTAAATCTATATTTGGATTGATATTCACAGTAATAGCTTCTGTTTTTATAATTCCAAGATGGGGTATTGTAGGTGCTTGTATTGTTACATCTATTTCATATTGCTTATCTTCGTCAGTATTATTTTGGAAATTTTATCAAATAACGGATTTTCGAATCAAAGATTTTTTCTTTTCGAAGTTGGAAATTCAAATATTGACTCAAAAATTATCCGGAAAAAAATAGCGATAAATGAAACTAAGAATATCCATAATTTTAACAGCAGTTGTTTTATTATTTTCTTGTAGAGGAGATGAGGAAAATGTACAGGCAATTGACCAAGTTTTGATGCTTTATGTTAGAAGTGCGACTAATAATCAGGACTTATTGAACTCAAAAATTGATGGTTCCTACTCAACTGTTGCTTTGTTGGACCAATTGGATGAAACGACTGCGAATAAACCAATTACGGGATATTCTCTTCTCAAAGATGCAGATACAGTTGTTTATATGGATTACGCTGCAGGAGCAGTGAGGGAACTTAAGGATTCTATCAGCCCTGAGCTAAAAACCTACAGATCCAGATTTATAATTCGATATTCAAAGACTGTGAATTCGCAGACTGTAAATGACGACGACATTATTGAAATCGAATATAACTGGACTCCGTCATTGTTTCAAATATCAAAACTTTGGTACGACAATGAACTAAAATTCACAAAAGTTCCAGGTCAGAGAAATGTGGTTCAAATCGTGAAATAAAATCCTTAAATTTGCAATTGTCGGAAAATTAGAATAATTATTCTGATAACGAAATACTATCAACCAACAACCAAACTATGTTACAGGTTAATTTTTTGCGCGAGAACAAAGAGCGCGTTTTGGAAGGCTTGAAGAAAAGAAACTTCAAGGAATTAGATTTGGTCGATGCAGCGGTAAATGCTGACGACGAAAGAAAAAGATTACAGTTTGAGCTAGACTCACAACTTTCCGAAATGAACAGAATTTCCAAAGAAATTGGAATTCTGATGAAAGAGGGAAAGAAAGAGGAAGCAGAAGCTGCTAAATCCCAAACGTCGCAATACAAAGAGTCCAGCAAAGAATTACAAAATGAATTGAATGAAGCTGAGAAAACACTTCTCAATATTCTTTATCAAATTCCGAATATCCCTTACGAAAAAGTAGTTGCCGGAGTTTCTGCCGATGACAACGAGATTGTTTACGAATCTACAACTGTGGAAGGTCTTGGTGAAGGTGCAATTCCACATTGGGAGTTGGCTAAAAAATATAATTTGATTGATTTTGAATTAGGAGTGAAAGTCGCTGGTGCTGGTTTTCCTGTTTATTTCGGGAAAGGTGCTAGATTGCAGAGAGCTTTGGTTCAATATTTCTTAGACAAAAATATAGATGCAGGTTATCAGGAAGTGAACGTTCCACATGTTGTGAACGAAGCTTCTGGTTACGGAACTGGACAATTGCCTGATAAAGAAGGACAGATGTACTATGTTGGAGCAGATGATTTGTACTTGATTCCAACTGCTGAAGTTCCAGTGACCAATATCTACAGAGATGTGATTATTGACGAGAAAGATTTGCCAATCAAGAATACCGCTTTTTCGCAGTGTTATAGAAGAGAAGCGGGAAGTTACGGTGCGCACGTAAGAGGTTTGAACAGACTTCACCAATTTGAAAAAGTGGAGATTGTAAGAATCGAGAAGCCTGAAAATTCTTATGCTGTTTTGGAAGAAATGGTAGAGCACGTAAAATCTATTTTGGAAGATTTGGAGTTGCCTTACAGAATATTAAGACTTTGCGGTGGTGACACAGGTTTTGCATCTGCAATGACTTACGATTTCGAAGTTTGGAGCGCTGCACAGGAAAAATGGTTGGAAGTAAGTTCTGTTTCCAACTTCGAAACTTTCCAGGCAACTCGTTTGAAATGCCGTTACAAAGGTGATGGCAAAACTCAGTTGGTTCATACACTGAACGGTTCTGCAATGGCTTTGCCAAGAATTATGGCTGCTCTTTTGGAAAATAACCAAACACCAGACGGAATCAAATTGCCAAAGAAAATCGCAGAATATGCAAGATTTGAATTGATTAATTAATTTGAATTTTTTTAATAATATGAAAGTCGCAAAGTAAAATTTGCGACTTTTTTGTTCAATATTTAAAAAAACTTTGTCGCCTTTGCGTTTAAAACTACTTCTTCAAATTCAAAAAGTAATTCCAAATCAATCGGATCTCACCATAATCAAAATCCGAAGGCAAGACAGACTTCCAATCATTGATATTCTCTTTTGGATCAGCCTTGAATTGTTTTTCGAAAGCTTCAACTTTATTTTTCGGATAAATTCTTAAAAGGTCACTTCTGTCCAGTAAACTTTGCTCAGCATATTTTGAAAGATGCCCGAAAATAGTCGAATTCACCAAACCTCTTTCTTTTGCAATCTCAGAAACCGTTTTTCCATTTTGGAATAGTTGGTAAGTCAAAACGTGCGTCGGAACTTTCTTGATGGCCATAGAAACTTCAACATCTTTTTCTTTATCGAATAATGGCGTTTCCAAAAGATAAACATCTTTCAGATCCTTCAGGTAATCTTCTATATCATCCAGCCATACACGAAAATCTTCGTTGAAGGCTTTCAAACCTTTTACGCCTTTGGTTTCAGAATAGAAATCTTTGAGTGGAGAAAATATTTTCTCATTCACATTCGAGAAAAAGAAATTGACAGCACCTTTTGCCTTGATTTCAATCTCTGGCCATTCTTCTTCTCCCTGAAGGAATTTTTGGGTTTTCTGAATTAGTATTCGTTCAAATTTTTGGAAAATAGTAATGTAATTTTCGATATCAGCTTTTAAACAATGATAGAGATAATCTGCTTTTTCTTTGTCAATGAATTTGCTGCTTCGGCTGATGACCATCCAGTTTTCCAAAGCGGACTGAAACCAAACACAGTCAATCCTTCTAATGACTTTTTGGATGCTGTAATCGTATTTTTCAGAATTAAGGATTTCCTCGATTTTTGCGTTAGCGTGCGTCTCATCCTGAAATTTAGAAACTCGTTTGTCAGAGAAAATCACTTCAGGCGTAATCTTAGATTTCAAGACGATTCCTTCCAAAGTTCGGCAACGTGACAATGCAACATAAACCTGTCCGGAAGCAAAACTTTTTCCTGCATCAATAATTAATCTATCAAATGTCAAACCTTGACTTTTATGAATCGTAACCGCCCAAGCTAAGCGAATCGGAAACTGTTTGAAACTCCCCAAAACTTCTTCCTTGATGTTCTTTTCATCATCCAAAGAATATTTTTTCTGTTCCCAAGTCTCTGCTTTTAGCGTGATTTCTTCTTCACTTCCATCTAGAATTACCGAGATTTCATCTTCATCGAGATAAGAAATCTGAGCTAGTTTTCCGTTGTAATATTTTTTGTCAGGCGAAGTGTCATTTCGGATAAACATAATCTGTGCACCGACTTTCAGTTCCAGAACCTCATCATTTGGATATTGTGTTTCCTTGAAATCTCCAACAACATCGGCTGTATAAGAATGAGCTTTTCCGCCCAACTCTTTTATTTTTTTCTGGTTGATGTCATCTGCAATCTTGTTGTGCGAACAGAGGTAAACGTAAGCTTCATCTTTCGGGTCGAAGTCAGGCTGATATCTTTCGTTCAAAGCTTCAAAGTCTATATCTTCTGTTATTCCGTCACGGATGGCATTGAGAATTTCAAGAAAATGTTCATCGGTTTGTCGGTAAACTTTGGTCAGTTCCAGCGTGATGAAATTACTTTCTTCCAAAGCTTTAGCGTGAAAGAAAAACGGAGAAGAATAATACATTGATAAAATGTATTCGTCTCTTACAACTGGTGGTAACTGATAAAGGTCGCCAATAAACAACATCTGAACTCCACCGAATTTCTGCTGATTTCTACGAACGTGACGGAGAGAAAAATCCATCATATCCAGAACATCTGCTCTCAACATTGATGCTTCATCAATAATAATGATTTCGATTTCACGGAGAAGTTTTAGTTTGTCTTTTCGGTACTTGAAATGTGGCATCAAGTCGGCAATGTTGTTTGCCAGATTTTGATCGATTCTTTCCGTAGTTGGAAGAAAAGTTCTAAGCGGCAAACCGAACATAGAATGGATAGTTACGCCACCAGCGTTGATGGCAGCAATCCCAGTTGGCGCTACAACAATGTGTTTTTTCTTGGTTTTTTTTACAAAATCATTTAGAAATGTAGTCTTTCCGGTTCCTGCTTTCCCGGTGAGAAAAATGTTTCGGTTGGTGTGTTCTACGATTTCAAAAAGAGAGTCATTCATCGATTCAAAGATAGAGAATCAGGAGACAAGAATCAAGAGATAAGAATCAAGAAAAAAGGAAAAAGATTTAATGAAATGGCTTCGAGAGCCTGAGCTTAACAAAAATAATTACTTTTAAGAAATTACTTAATCCTATCCGGATTCTGTTTCAAAAAACTATCCCAACCAGAGTAAGATTTATCTGTGGCAATACTTCCTGAGTTGAAGTGGTGACAAACAGCAACTGCTAATCCATCAGAGGCATCAAGGTATTTTGTAGGGAATTCTTTCAGTTTCAAAAGATTCTGGAGCATTCCTGCAACTTGTTCCTTGCTGGCATTTCCATTACCCGTGATAGCCATTTTGATTTTCTTGGGAGAATACTCGATGATGGGAATGTTTCTGTGGAGACTTGCTGCCATTGCAACGCCTTGAGCTCTTCCCAATTTTAGCATACTCTGGACATTCTTTCCAAAAAAAGGTGCTTCCAAAGCGGTTTCGTCGGGATGATATTCATCAATCAAAGCTAAGGTTTTATCGAAAATAACTTTAAGTTTAGTCTCGTGGTTCTCATATTTTTTTAGGATCAATTCGTGGATAGCTATTAACTCCATTTTACTCCCTTTTACGGAAATAATTCCAAAACCCATAATACTTGTTCCAGGGTCAATCCCTAAAATGACTTTTTCAACTAACATATCGGCAAAATTACGTTAAGATTTTCATAAATATCGAATCCAAAATGTATTTTAAACGAAAAGTATTTAATTTTAGAAACTTAAAAATTAACAATCAAAATATGAAGAATCTTCTACTGACTGCGGCGGTCGTATTTTATGCAGGTTATGCGACACCTGTGTTTTCTCAAAAAGCCGAAACACCCAAATTTATTAGTAATACAGAAGGAATCAAAGAATATTCCTTGAGCAACGGAATGAAAGTTCTTTTGCTATCAGACCCATCTCAAAGTAACGCCGTTGTGAATATCGTTTATAATGTTGGTTCTAAACACGAAGGCTATGGAGAGAAAGGTATGGCTCACTTGCTGGAACATATGTTGTTCAAAAGCACAAAAAAATTAGGTGATATCAAAAAAATGTTGTCTGACAAAGGTGGAAACGCCAACGGAACAACTTGGTATGACAGAACCAATTATTATGAAGTTTTCCCTTCTAATGATGAGAATTTAAAATGGTTCTTGGAAATGGAAGCAGACAGAATGATTAATGCAACCATTCTTCAATCCGATCTGGACAAAGAGTTCTCTGTGGTGAGAAATGAATTTGAAATTGGGGAAAATAGCCCGAGTGGTGTTTTGATGGAGCGGGTTATTTCTGCCGCTTATCTATGGCACAACTACGGAAACAGCACGATTGGAAGCAAAGAAGATGTAGAAAGAGTAAAAGCGGTAACGCTTAGAAAATTCTATGAAAAATATTATCAGCCAGACAATGCAACTTTGATAGTTGCGGGAAAATTTGATGAGAAAAAAGCATTGGAATATATTTCCCAGTATTTTTCAACTATTGCAAAACCAGCGAGAGTTTTGGATGCGCCTTATACAGTAGAACCAGCTCAGGATGGAGAACGTTTTGTAGAGCTGAAACGTGCCGGGGACAGCAAAGTGATTGGAGCGCTTTATCACACTGCGCCTTACGCAGATAAAGACTATGCAGCGTTGGATGCTTTGCAGGAGATTTTAACGGCTGACCCTTCCGGTTACCTTTACAAAGCGATGATTGATTCTCACAAAGCAGCTTCTGTTTATGCTTATCAGCCATTGGTGAGAGATGCGAGTTTTATGTACTTTGGTTTGGATATTCCGGCGGATAAAGATTTGAAAATAACGGAGAATGATTTCCGGGCCGAGTTGGACAAAATCGCCACTATCAAATATACAGACCAAGACGTTGCAAGAGCAAAAGCAAAAATCCTTAAGCAAGTAGAAAATATCAAGAACAACACAATTGGTTATGCTGTTAATTTGACAGAAATTGTTGGCGCTGGAAACTATAAATTGGGAATGATTTATCGTGACACAGTGGAGAAGCTAACAGCCGCAGATATTCAGAGAGTAGCTGCCAAGTATTTCAAGACCAACAACAGAACGGTTGGTGTTTTCATCCCTTCAAAAGATGAGGTAAGAGTCAAAAATGTAGAATATACAGATGACCAAATTGCTACTTTGACCAAAGATTATAAAGGAAAAGCATTGGAAAAAGAAGCTGCACCTTTCGAAGCAAGCATCAAAAATCTGAAAGCTAATTTGACAGAAGGCAAACTGAGCAACGGAATGAAATACGGCTTAATCAAAAAAGATATCAAAGGAGGTAAGGTTCTTGGAAGTTTCAAATTCCCGGTAAGTAATGCTAAAGATTTGAACGGAAAATCTGATGTAGGCTCTCTAATGGCGCAAGTTCTGAAAACAGGAACTAAGTCTCACACCAAAGAACAAATCCAGGACATGTTGGATGAGTGGAAATCTAATATTAACTTTGGATTCAGCGGTCAGACTTTGTTTGTGAACTTTAGTACTTATAAAGACAGCTTGCCAAAAGTAATGTCATTAATTAAAGAAATCTTGACCGAATCTACTTTCCCGGATGCAGAATTGGCAAAAACAGTGAACGAGTACAATACTTATCTCGAAAGTTCTTTGAATGACCCTCAGTCTATCGCTTTCACAGAAATAGAAAAAATCACTGAGAATTACCCTAAAGAAAGCATCTATTATACAGCTTCTACTCAGGAACAAATTGATAATAACAAGAAAGTGAAGAGAGAGCAATTGGTAGATTTCTATAACAAAATCTTAGGAAGTAACAATGGTGTAGGTTCTGTAATTGGTGATGTAGATGCAAAAACAACGGCTGCATTATTAGAATCGACTTTCGGAAAATGGAATTCCAAATCCAATTACGAATACATTAAGCCAGAATTATTTGCAACAAAAAAACAAGATAAAGATTATCTGACGCCGGACAAAGAAAATGGTGCTGCAGTTGGAAAAATCAGTTTCTCTATGGATAGAAAATCTCCTGATTATCCAGCTTTCGTTATTGCCAACGAAATGTTAGGAAGCGGTGGTTTCTTGACTGCGAGAATACCTACAAGACTTCGTGAGAAAGAAGGAATCAGTTATGGTGCAGGTTCTTACGTTAATATTCCTATTGATAATAATGTAGCGTCTTGGGCTTGGTATGCGTTCTTTAACCCAACCAAGAAAGATGCAGTGAACAAGGCTTTGAAAGAAGAAGTTAACAAAGCGGTGAAAGATGGTTTCACAGAAGAAGAATTCAAATCCAATTTGACTTCTTGGTTAAACTCCAGAAAAACAGGCTTAGGAAACGACAATACTTTGATGGGATTAGTCAATTCTCAGCTTCAGTACGGTCAATCTTTGGATGAGTATGACGCTTTGGAGGCGAAAGTTTCTGCGTTGAAAGTTTCTCAAGTGAATGATGTTCTTAGAAAGTACATCAGCGAAGATAAAATGACTTCCGTATTCGCAGGAGATTTTAATAAGAAATAATTATTTGTCACGTCCAAAAAAACCGTCTCATTATTGAGACGGTTTTTTTATTTTTTTTAATTTACAAATTACTTTTCGAAGCCGGGAACCTGCTTTCCGCTGCAATCTTTTTTGCATCACATTTAGTCAATCAAAATATCCGAAAGTAAACGCAAAAAAGGATTTCCACTACAATCAGGGCTATGTGTTTTCAGGGTAAAATGAGATTCTTTGATTTTTTTTATTACGTCAAGTTTTGGCGTTGGCTCCATATACATTTGTTTCAGAAAATAATTCTTGCAAGAATTCAATTAATTATTAACACTTAAAAATTTTATAAAATGACATATACAGAAGATTTTTTCATCTATGGCTATTCTAATCAAAATGATGATTTAGTACAATTAATAGACAGCTACACAAAAGAAAATGTAAATTACATCAAAACAACATTAGGCTTCGATGGATTACCCGCCGATCCAAATAATCCAGCTGGGAGCAATCTGGATGGTATCATATACAGACAAAAAGGACCAAATCTTTACTATAAGCGAGTATTTGAAAATGAAATTAATGTTTTATGGTTTAAAGCGAAAGCAGGTGGTGTTGCCAGCGATTGGGAAGCATTTCAAACAGCGCATTTTTTTGCTTCTAAAACAAATCACAAAACTATTTTGATTCCAGAAACTTGCGATTTAGATTTTGGGGGAGCATCTCAATCCTTTGGTAGCAACATTACCTTAAAATTTGATGGTGGGACTATCAAAAATGCAATACTTACAGGCGGACAAACGATGATAATAGCCGCCCCTTATCATATTTTTGACAATGTAACACTTGATGGGAGCTGGAAAACCCCAGACAATTTTGCGTACCCTGAATGGTTTGGGACTATTGCTAATGATAAAACATCTGTAGACCTTAAAGTAAGTCTTGAAAAATTAAATGTATTTTGGAATATTAAATTTGGGCATGGAGAGTATTTTTCAAAATTAGGAGAAATCCCTGTTAGACATTTTGAAGGTACATCAAGAAAATTATCCAATATAACAATACTTCTTGACGAGACTAATCAGCAGATAAAATATGGTTTGTGTCTTGGAGAATACGAGGGACTTGTTCTTAGCCCTCATACAAGGAGTGAGTATAATACATTGAAAGAAATAATTGTTAGAACAGATTCTACTGTCAGAAAGACACATTATTCTGGAGTTGTAATGGGGAATGCTCATATGGGAAGAATTGAAGATATAACTGTTTTGCAGAATACACCCGAAATGCAGTTGTCAAAATCCGAATTGGAATTTTTGCTAGAAGATGTTGAAAATAATTATAAAATGGCAAATATTGGCGTTGAGTTCAGAGGTTGTTCGGAGCTTTGCATAATCAATAATTTAGAAACTTACTCTGATGTAGGAATTGGATTCAATACAACATTGATTGACTCATCACAGATTCAGGGTGTTGATTTTCCATCCATCTATAATTTTTATTCTGCTTGTGGAATTTTTGGTTTAGCTAGTGTTTTCTTTGGAGCTCCAAATGTTTTTAATCTAACTATGAAAGGAATACAAAGCTGGGCTCAAGGAATGTACGGTCTATATTCTTGTAAAAGTCCAGCGGGTATGTATACCTCTTTAATGCATTGCGAAATCAACAATGTAAGAGTAGAACAATTGACCCAACTAAAAGATTCCAACAACAGAACCAGATCAACAAGTATCTACATCGATGAACAGGATAATATTGAAAATTTTATTATTAATAATATTAGATTTTCTGGTCTTTCTAATGGATTATATCTTGGTGGTGCAGTCCGTGGATATTTTGAAATTAATAACGTTTCAATAGGAGGTGATAATGTGGCGCTTCAATATTTCATCCAAACCAACCATAGTGAATATTCTTCATTTGCTGTGAAAATGAGAAATGTCACTGCTGATATGAATTATCCAATTTTGCATAACAACGGAACAGTTATAGATAATCATTATTATGAAAAATCTCCAGTTGCCCCGGATAAAATTAATTATCATGATGTTACCGTTCTTAGAAAAACAAACGCAATTTTTAAGAAGGAGATTGATGGCACTAGAAAATTTGTACAGACAGATGTAAGTCCATCACAGCAATGGGTGAAACTTTATCATGGACATATTAAAAATCTAAATCCTAGTTTGAACTATGAAATTTGGGATGCAGATGAAGATTTCACAGTGTTTAATATTGAAGCTATTGCATCATCTTTTTATGCCAAGGCTACAATGACTTTGTTTAAAGATGGATCCCATACTAATGAACCTTATGATTCTAATAAAATTCATATTGGAGAGACATCAAATATTCAATCTGAAAAAATTAATATTGTTTACGAAAACTCCACTGGATTTTGGTTCTTAATTAATACTTTGACCAACAAAGAGGTACAATATAATATTGAAGGTTTAATTAACTAATGAAATGAAAATATTCTAAAAATACTCTATTAAACCAAACAAAAACCACTTCAACTAGTTGAAGTGGTTTCTATTTTTATAAATTTCTAGTACTTTTCTATCAATCGTCTGTGGTAATTGATTTGTCCTAAATGATAATTCAAATGCGTTGCGAGATGAACTAAGAAATATTCGGTTGAAGTTTTCCCCGACAACACCAAAAGCGGATATTCTTTCTTCAAATCATCATCTGATACAGATTTCAAAGAATCTTTTATTATCACAATCGTATTCCTCAAATCGACAACGATTTTTTCTCTCAGAACATTCTTATCTGAAAACTCCAAATCCCTGTTTCGCACATAGTCAAATTTCCCAATCTCTTTCCCTATATAAGTTTTGAGATTCCCAACAAGATGCAAAGCTAGATTTCCTGCCGAATTAGAAATATTCCCTTCAACTTGCCAAATATTAGACTCCGATTGATAAAGATTAAGTTCATCAATCACTTTATTCAAATCTCGTTCGAAAAGAGAGATTAAGGTATTGGATAACATAATTCTATTAGTATAAATTAAAATTCAGCTAACTTCTCCTCACTCAAAGTCTTTACCACATTCACCCAATTTGAGTCTTCATTCAGGCAAGGGATATAGTCGAATCTCTCGCCTCCACCGTGTAGGAAAATCTCTTTCCCTTCTACAGAAATCTCCTCCAGAGTCTCAAGACAATCAGAAACAAAAGCTGGACAAACAATCGCCAGTTTCTTGATGCCTTTCTTTCCAAGACCTTCCAAAGTAGTGTCGGTGTAAGGTTCCATCCATTTGTCTTTCCCCAACCTAGATTGGAAAGTGACTAAAACTTTCTCCTTAGGCAAACCTAATTTCTCACGAACCAACTCCGTCACTTTATAACATTGATGTCTATAACAGAATTTATGCGACGGATGATCATCTTTTTGACAACAGTTGTCCATACTACAGGTCTTCGTTGGGTCGGTTTTATAAATATGTCTTTCCGGAACACCGTGATAAGAAAACTGAAGCAAATCATAATCTGACGGCAACTTTTCGCCAATACTTTTCGCCAAAGCATCGATATAAATCTCACGATTATAAAACGGCTGAACATAATTGATTTTAATATCGGGAAAGAATTTCAGTCGAACTTCTTCGGCTTTATCAATCACAGTTTCTGTCGTGCTCATCGCATATTGTGGATAAAGCGGAACCAAAGTGATTTCTGTAATACCTTTGTCAACCAACTCCTGAATTCCGGTTTGTATAGATGGTTCGGCATAACGCATTCCCAATCCAACAGGAACATCCACTAATTTCTGAAGTTCTTTCTGCAGATTCTTAGAAATCACAATCAAAGGTGAACCTTCATCTGTCCAAACCGTTTTGTAAGCTTCTGCAGATTTTTTCGGCCTGGTTTTCAGGATAATTCCTTGAACCAATAATGCTCGGAAAATCCAACGGTAATCAATGACTTTTTCATCCATCAGAAACTCGTCCAGATAGTCTTTTACATCTTTTACATCAGTCGATTTTGGCGAACCTAGGTTTACGAGTAGAATTCCTTTTTTGTTATGAACTGGTTGATTCAAAATAATATATTTTTAGAAATAAACGCAAATTTGTCATTCCGTAGGAATCTCTATTATCTAGATTTCTTTGGAATGACAAATTTAAGATTAAATTAATTCTTTTTACACATTGTCAGGCTGAGGCTCTCGAAGCCATTATCCATTTACTGCTTCCACGTTCTCTACCAATTCAGGTACGAACTGTTTCAGAATGTTCTGGATGCCGTTTTTCAAAGTTGCTGTGGAAGATGGGCAACCACTGCAAGCGCCTTGTAGAAGCATTCTGGCGGTTTTGTTTTCTCCGTCGTATTCAATCAGAGAGATTTTCCCACCGTCATTTTCTACTGCAGGCGCAACATATTCGTTAAGAATATCACTGATTTTCTGCTCGTCATTCGTATATTCTCTGTTGATGATTTTCAAAACAGGATTCTCGTGCTGATGAGGTTCTGCATTAGAAATTGTTTTTCCAGCCTGCAAAAATTCTGCGATGAAAGAACGAACTCTGTTCATAATTTCGTGCCATTCAAATTGACTGTCTCTGGTTACCGCCACGAAGTTGTCACTCACATAAATTTCTTTCACAAAATCAAAAGCTTCATATAATTCTTTTGCCAAAGGCACTTCATCGGCTTCTTCTCTGTTTTTAACTTCTATAAATCCATCCATCAGCATTTTGCTGGAAATGAATTTCATAACAGCAGGATTTGGTGTCATCTCAGAATAGATTTGATACATCTCTTTTCTTTTCTGAAGATAGATTCTTGGGTTTGCCAGTAATTCGTCTTCGATGACGTTCTTCAGACTTTCTGCAACGTGTTCCCATTCTACAGTGTCTTCTTTTGCTACCGCAATGAAATTGGCTGTAATGAAAATTCTGTTCACGAATGGATAATTGAACAACTCTTGAGCTAACGGAATTTCAGAAACGTCAGAATCTCTGTCTAATTCCAATGAACCGGGAATCAAAGTGTAGTCCGTCACGAACTTCATCACTTTTTTATTTTCCGTAGGTTCTATAATGATTTCTCTCATTTTAAGTAAATTGAACTACAAAATTATCGTAATTTGGTGGAACAAAAAAGCTGATAAATCCCAATGTTATGTTAAGTTTTGATTATGAGAAGCTTTGCGGATTTTCGATTTTTTCTATTGGTTTGATTTTGGCTCAATGAATACCGAAATTGGATTGAAAGACCAATCTGCGCCCCGGCCTGAACGGAGCTCTTTTTATTTTTTCTTTGGAAAAATAAAAAAGCGGGAGTGGAGGACGGATAAAGGCGCCCAAAATAATTAACATAAATCAGTTAAAAAATGGCAATTATTAGAGAACTTTTAGGCAAGACGCCTCAACTTGGAGAGAATACTTTTGTAGCAGAAACGGCTGTGATTATCGGCGATGTGACAATGGGTAAGGATTGCAGTATCTGGTACAATGCAGTTTTGAGAGGCGATGTTCATTTCATCAAAATGGGAGATAAAGTGAATGTTCAGGACAATGCGATGATACACTGTACTTATCAAAAAAGCCCAACGACAATTGGAAATAGTGTTTCGATTGGTCACAATGCGATTGTGCATGGCTGTACAATAAAAGATAATGTTCTGATAGGAATGGGCGCTATTGTAATGGATGACTGCATTGTAGAAAGCAACTCGATTGTAGCCGCAGGCGCTGTGGTAACGGCC
The DNA here is from genome assembly GCF_023278365.1 of Epilithonimonas zeae. NCBI lineage: Bacteria > Pseudomonadati > Bacteroidota > Flavobacteriia > Flavobacteriales > Weeksellaceae > Epilithonimonas > Epilithonimonas zeae. Next base: position 3,201,017 of record NZ_CP075338.1, read on the forward strand.
AATACACACATCAAAGAAGGCGAAATCTGGGCTGGCGTTCCGGCAAAAAAAGTGAAGGATGTGTCTCAAAATCTGATTACAGGCGAGATTGATAGAATCGCCAATAATTATGTTAAATACTCCAGCTGGTACAAAGAAGACTAAGTTGGTATAAAGATTGAATTTCCCAATAAAAATAAGCAATGAAAAAACTTAATTCTTTTTGGGAAGTTCTCAAACAAACCTTCGGTGAATGGATGTCTTCCTCTGCAGCCAAAGACAGTGCAAGTATGGCTTACAATGCGATATTTTCTTTGCCCGGTTTGATGATTATCGTGATTTGGGTTGCAGGACATTTCTTTGGCGAAGAAGCTGTAAATGGTGAAATCCGCCGACAACTGCAAGGTATAATGGGCTATGACGGCGCAAAAAGCATTCAGGATATTATCAAAAGTGCAATGGTTGATAAACAGAATTTCTGGATGAAAGCTCTTGGAGTTGGAACCTTGGTTTTTGGTGCCACCAGCTTATTTTTTCAAATGCAGAGCACGCTTAACAATCTTTGGGATGTAGAAGCGGCTCCTAAAAAAGCCTGGCAAAAATTCATTCTTGATAGAGCTAATTCTCTGGGAATGATTCTTATTATCGCATTTCTTCTTCTCGTAAGTATGCTTTTATCTTCTGCTATTGGACTTGCAAATAATTTAATTACTCAATATTTTGGACTGGAAACTTATGTGATTATCCAGGCAAGTAATTTTATTTTAGGATTAGCAATCGTTACTATTTTATTTGCTTTTATGTTCAAGGTTTTGCCCGATGTGGAAATCAAATGGAAATCTGTTTGGATTGGTGCAATTGTAACGGCATTGCTTTTTAATCTTGGAAAAATGCTGATGAGTTTCTACTTCGATGTTTCTAAGCCAACTTCCATTTTTGGAGCAGCAGGAACAGTGATTTTATTAATGATGTGGATTAATTATTCTTGTCAATTAATATTTTTTGGTGCTGAGTTTACCAAGATTTATGCATATAGAAAAGGACACACAATTATTCCTTCCAAACACGCCAAATGGAGTAAAGAAAAATTATACAGAGATTCTGAAGCACAAAAGATTACGCCTCAGAATCCGGATTCTAATATTTGAAGACAGGATTTCCGTTTTCACACTCGATTTTTTCGGGTGGCATTACCAGCATACAATCTGAAACCAGATTGTATTTTTTATTATATTCTGTTGATTTCTGATTATATAAATTGACTTTTTCCAAAAATCTGGCTTCATCTATTTTTGACGAATAAGCAATATAAGAAACAGGTCCACCACAAGCTTTCACACCTAACCCGACAGTTTTCCAATCAGCAGAGCTGGTGCATTTTTCACTTTTTGCCATTGTGAGAATTTCTGATTTCAAACCCTCCATTTCCTGCTCTTCTTGTTGCGTCAGATTTGTTGTATCATCCGGGTTTTGTTTTGGTCTTTCTGGAAGAGGTTTTGGGAGATTATCTGGATTAATTGTGGATTTACAAGACAATGAAATCGTTGCAATTGCTGCTAAGAACAGTAGATTTTTCATAAAACATTTTTAAATCTGTCATCAAATATAATACCTACAAATTTAATACTAATAAAAATAAATTGGTACAGATTTAGTTATTAGGTAAAACCTAATACTATTTGTAACAAATTAACGTTTTAAATGACAAATTATGATGAATTGTAATTAAATGAAAAATACTAACACACATAAAATGAATTGGTTTCAGCATTTTCTGATGATTTGTTCCGGAGGGAATATTCATCTGCTGAAAAAATCGCCATCCGAATGGAACAAGTTTGCCGGAATCGGCGGTATCGTTTTGTTCACTGCTATTTTTGCGACGTTGTCTGCGGGATATGCAATGTTTACAGTTTTCGATAATCTTTGGGCATCTGTAGGATTCGGGGTTCTTTGGGGATTGATGATTTTCAATTTGGACAGATATATTGTTTCCTCAATCAAAAAAACTGGAACTTGGTGGAATCAGGTTTTGATGACTATTCCGCGTTTGATTTTAGCGACTTTTCTTGGAATCATTATTTCAAAACCTTTGGAGTTGAAAATCTTTGAGAAAGAAGTTAACAAACAACTGAATACAATTATTCAAAGGAATAAAAAACAATTGCAGGCAGAAATGAGCGGAAGAATTCTGCAACAATCCGGGCCTTTTGATTTGGAAAAGAAACAAATCCAAAATCAAATCAAAAATTATCAGATGGCTTATGATTCTGCTTCTGTAGAATTAGAGAAAGAAATTCTTGGAAAACAATCTGGCTTAACCAGTGGAAAAGTGGGTTACGGAACCAATGCCAAAAGAAAAGCAGAACTTAAAGAACAAAAACGAGCTGACCTAGAAAATTACCAAAAGCGACAACAGGAAAGATTGCAATATCTCGATAAAGAAATTTCGAAAGTTTATTCTAATCTTGAAACCGAAAGAAAATCGACTGAAGGAGTTGAAGATAAATTCAATGGTTTTGCAGCGAGATTGCAGGCTTTGGATGAATTAGGAAAGAATTCAGCCATCATCGCTCTGGCGGCAAGTTTCATTATGGGATTATTTGTCTGTCTGGAAATTTCGCCGGTTTTGATTAAACTGATTTCTTCGGTTGGCCCTTACGATTTTCTTTTGGAAAAAACGGAGAATGAATTCAAACTTTATTCTAAAGAGAAAATCAGAAAAGGAAACTCATTGACGGATTATCGGATTGATGATTTTGAAGATGACCTGAAAATCAGGAAAGAAAGAAAACGACATCAAAATACATAAAAGAAAAGCTTCCAAATTTGGAAGCTTTTCTTTTATTTTAAATTACCTACAACAAAAGGCTGTTCGGCATTGTCATTATAGTCTCGCATAAAACCAATTTCTGTGTTTTTTGTAATCACAGATTTTGACGTTCCTGAAAAACCATCCCCAAAATCGATACTGAAATCGATATAACTCAATCTATTTTTAGTGAATTTCATTTTGTTAAAAACCAGGATGATGTTTTTATCCTTCAGGTTTTTCTGAAGACTCATTAGGTCCTGTCTTGTCATCTCTTTGTTGAAAACAACGGCAATTACTTTCTTGTTTGATGTGAAAGAAAGCATTCCGAAAACAAAAACGGTTAAGAATAATAGTGGGAAAAGTGTAGTCTTCTTCATTGGTTTAATAACGCTGCAAAATTATAAAATTATCATCAAACTTGACACCAAAGTTTTTGTTTTTTAATGATTTATAGGAATATTTTTTGTAATTAAGAAATTATGCCTTCGTCAGTTGTCAACAATTACAATTATCTCGAGGATAAAAAAATACTCCGAATCGTTTACCAATCCGGAGCAGTTTATGATTATCTGAATGTGTCTCAGAAAATTTTTGATGAATTCAAATCGGCTTTCTCAAAAGGAATTTATCTGAATAAAGTGATTAAACCAAAATTCAAATTCAAGAAAATCAGCGATTGAATTACAAAGAATAATTCGGCGCTTCTTGCGTAATAATCACATCGTGTGGATGCGATTCTTTCAATCCGCTTCCGGTAATCATAACCAATTTTGAATCTTTCTGCAACGCTTCGATATCTTTCGCACCACAATAGCCCATTCCAGCACGTAAACCACCTGTTAATTGGAAAATCACATCTTCCAATTTTCCTTTGTGAGGAACTCTGCCTTCGATGCCTTCCGGAACAAATTTCTTCGCTTCACTTTGGAAATAACGCTCTTTTCCGCCACGTTTCATTGCCGAAAGAGAACCCATTCCCTGATAAGATTTGAATTTTCTTCCCTGGAAAATAATTTCTTCTCCCGGAGCTTCATCTGTTCCAGCTAAAAGAGAACCAAGCATTACAGCACCTGCACCACTCGCAATAGCTTTTACAATATCACCAGACAATTTGATTCCACCATCAGCGATAACAGCAACATTTTTCTTTTTAGCGAATTCGTAAACGTTGTAGATGGCTGATAATTGAGGAACTCCAACTCCGGCAACAACTCTGGTTGTACAAATTGAACCTGGTCCAACACCAACTTTCAAAACATTAGCTCCTGCTTTTATCAAATCTTTAGCAGCATCAGCGGTTACAATATTTCCACCAACGATATCTAAATCTGGAAACGTTTTTCTGATTTCAGAGATTTTGTCCAAAACACCTTTCGAATGTCCGTGAGCTGAATCAATTGCAACAATGTCAACGCCTGCTTTTACCAATGCTGTGATTCTTTCGATTGTATCTTCGCCAACGCCAACGCCAGCGCCAACAATCAATCTTCCGTTTTGATCTTTGTTGGCATTTGGGTATTCTAATTGATTGTCAATATCTTTAATGGTAATCAATCCAACCAGTTTATTTTTCTTATCAACGATTGGAAGTTTCTCGATTCTGTTTTTTAGCAAAATTTCTTTCGCCTTTTCAAGATTCGTGTTTTTATCAGAAGTAATGAGATTTTCTTTGGTCATAATTTCCTCAACTTTAATATCAAGGTTTTCCTGATATTTCACATCACGGTTGGTAATGATCCCGATAAGGTAATTGTTTTTGTCTACAACGGGAAGTCCGGAGATTTTATAATTTGCCATCAGCGCTTTAGCTTCTGCCAAAGTATGGTCTTTTGACAAAGTGACTGGGTCGGCAATCATCCCGTTTTCGGAACGTTTTACGCTGTTGACCTGCGCAGCCTGTTCTTCGATGGTCATATTTTTATGAATAAAACCCAAACCACCAACTCTTGCCAATGCAATTGCCAAATCTGCTTCCGTAACTGTATCCATCGCTGCGGAAACTATCGGAACATTAAGCGAAATTTTGTCTGTAAGTCTTGATTTTAGGGAAACCTGATTAGGTAAAACTTCTGAATAAGAAGGAACTAGAAGCACGTCATCGAAAGTGATGGCTGTCTCTACAATTTTGTTATGAATAGACATCTTTACTTTCTTTGCAAAATTAAGTTATTTTTATTGAATTTGAAAATATCATAATTTATTTGATAAATAATTAATATTCAGAGAAATGATGACGAATTAAATTGATGGTTGATAAATGATTTTCAAATTCTTATTAGTATCAACTATCATTTTATAGTTTATCAATTATCAAAACCTACTGAGGATTCCCCAATGAATTTTAATTTCATTGAATTTGAAAGGATTACCAAATTCATTTCCATTGGAAATCTGAAAACTCATCAAACCGACGGGAAGAAAAAAGTTGAAACCTAAACCTAAGCTATAAAGCTTGGGCGTGATTCCAAGTGCTTTGTTGGACATTTGTCCGTACTGTGCAAAGATGTCGAAAAATGCCTGATCATTGACGAGATAGCGATATTCAGCGCCGGCAAATGCATAAAAATCGCTGATGAGACTTTGTTCATTGAAACCTCGCATCGAGTTCCAGCCTCCAAACCGAAAAAGTTCGTTGGTTGATAATTCGTTTTTGGAACTGAGCAAAGCGGATTCTCCTTTGATGTTGAGAAAGTGATTTCCTGACAAATTGAAGTTATGCTCCGCAAAAAGAAAATACCGGATTTGGTCAAATTTTTCCTGCGTATCGTCATAAGTTGTTTTGAGAAAATCAGCTTCAAGACGAATGTTGCTCTTGTTGATGAACAGCGGAATGTCGCTTCCTTCCTGATATTGATAATAAACACCAATCCCTTTTTTGCTGTAATCTCGACCGCTTGTATAAAGTGAATCCAGAATTGCAGAAGATTCGAAAGTTCCTTTGAGACCGAGTTTTTGTTTCGGAGAAAGATGATAATAAACCGCGGGCAGAAATTTGACATTTGCAAAAGTGGAATCCTGACGGAAAATATTGACATTGACATTCAAGCCGACGTTGCTTCCAAATGTGTAAGGGATATCGGTCTGCAAATCAAAAGTCTGGCCTTTGTCAGGATTTCTTTGCCAATAGATACCAATGCTTTCGAAGCTGTTGAACATATTTTTCATCTGGACATTCAAAGTTCCGTTGACTGTGAATTTTTCTGTTTTATCGTTTCCGAAGCCAATCATTCCGTCAAACGTGTTGGTTTTTCGTTTCTGAGTGAAGAGAAAAACTTGCGTGGAATCTTTGGTAAATAATGTCTGTGGTGGTTTTTCCAAAGCGACAAACTGATGATTTTGCAAAGATTGATTCATCGAAACCAAATTCCTGTCATCATAGTTTTTACCAAGATATTGCTTGTTGAGGTTTTTAACGAATTGTTTCGGTAAACGTGTGTAACCTTTAAAAACAATGCCATCAATTTTTCTTTGAGAAGCCGGAACAACTGAGATTTTAACCGATGGGATTCCATTTTCCATTTTCCGGAATTTGGTTTTCACACGGTTGAAAGCGAAACCTTTATCGCGGTATTTTTGATTAATGTTTTTCTTAAGTGAATCTAAATTCTTGGTGTAAATTTCATTCTTCTGCAACTTCAAATCTGTCATCAAAGAATCTGAAAACTGGACTTTAGCCTGATTGAAATTGGGGCCTTTGTCATAATAGATTTCTGTCCGATTGTCTATTCTTTTGACTTCTTTCAGTTCTGTAAAGAAGTAAGAGGTTTCTGCTAAAGAATCAAGAAATTTGACTGCTTTTGCTGAATCGGAAACGATTTTTTTTGCGCTGGTTTCTTTATCGATGAGCCAATATTCTTTTTTCTGTGCATAAGAAAGTACGCTCAGTAAAAAGAAAAATATGTAAAATGTTTTTTTCAATTAGGGTTGCATCTTTAAACGCTTCGACTCCGCTCAGCGTGACATCTCTAGTATTAAACGGTTTGTTTTAAACAGTGTCAGGCTGAGCGGAGTCGAAGCCTTTATACATATTATCTGAGTGGCTATTATTTCGACAAATAGATAATCCTTTTAATTTCTCCCAATTGTCATTGATAATAGCTTCCTTTTTCTTTTTACTCCAACCTTTTACCTGTTTTTCGAAAGCAATAGCTTGTTCAATTTCATTAAATTCATTGTATAAAACCAATTGAACAGGTCTTCTACTATGTGTATAACTTTCAGGATAATATCCTGATTGATGTTTGATAAGTCGAGACTCAAAATCGCTTGTAACTCCTGTGTAATAAGAGTTATCAGAACATTTTAATATGAAAAGAAAATATTGTTTCATTTTGTGGGAAGCACTTCGACTCCGCTCAGTGTGACATCGCTAATACCAAATGTTTTCAATTCCGGTCTGAGTGGAGTCGAATACTTTGTCAATTTAAAAACAAAAAATCAATCCATTTTATTATACTTCTTCATCAGATTTTCGTAAGTATTCTGAGGAAGAATCCATTTCAAAGGAACACCAATTTTTTGTCCGAATTTACCAAAATAATAATGGGCTTTCCATTTTGACTTTCCTAAAAGCTGGTCCACGTAAACTGCAACATCCAAAGGTTCTGTTCCGTCACCAACGTGAGAATTCATCAAAGCATAAACTTTATCAAAGACATTTTTATAAGGCTCAGAAACTTTTGTTTTCACACGGTTTTCTGCAATATTGGTTTTGATATCGCCTAAATGAAGCGAGCAAACGTGGATGTTCCAAGGATAAACTTCGTAGCGCATTGCTTCCGTCACTTTATCTAATGCCGATTTGGAAGCAGAATAAAATCCACGGAAGGGCAATCCCATTTCTGAACCGATGCTGGAAACATTGATGATTTTTCCGGATTTCTGTTCTCTCATCTTTGGAAGAACAGCCGTCATCATTTGGACAGAACCAATTAAATTAAGGTTGAATAATTTCGAAATATCTTCTTTCGTAGAATCTTCAACTGCACCTACCATTCCCATCCCGGCGTTATTAATCAGAATATCAATTCTGGTTTCCGTTTTCAGTATTTCAGAAATCGCATTATCGATCTGTTCTTTCTCTGTAATATCCGTTGGAATCGAAACGAAATAATCGGAGCTGACGACTTTTCTGCTCAACCCGTAGACTTTGTTGCCTTTCTTTCCAAAATATTCTGCCAAGGCATACCCAATTCCGGATGAAGCGCCTGTGATGATAATAACTTTTGACATTTAGTAATTAAATGATTTTGTTGAATTAGGGATTTTGATTTCATTTTCACCAATCCTGAAATCGTTCATCTTGATGAGTTTAGGAAATTTTTGCGTAAATTCTTTGTAATAGTTTTCCGGTATTTTTCTATCTGAGCCGTCATCACAATATGAAAATTGCTCATCAATAATGATTTTTCCTGTCGAGAAATTAACTTCATTTTTAAAGTTAAATTCACAAGTATCATCAAACTGAATCGATGCGCCTATCAAATAAAAATCGCCGTTTTGAAAACGGAAAGTGTATTTTGACGTATCGGTATGACGCGAATTGGTAAAATACATTTGAGAAATATTAAGGCTGTTATTTTTGATGTTGATGTTCAGTTCGTTGTCAACAGGATAAAATCCCAATTTGTTGTCAAAAATCAAGGTTGAGTTTTCTTTCCAGATTTTGAGTTTTCCATTGATGTTTTTAAGGATGTAAAATTTCCTTCCCGAAACTTCTGCTTTTGGAGTTGTATTGAAAACCATCACGACTTCATCTTTTCCATCTTTATCCAAATCACCTTTTGTTTCCAAGATTTTTTCATAAGTTTTTGGAATTGCGAAATCTTTCAATTCCTGAGATTGGAGAACTGAACAAAGTACTAAGGCTAAAAAAGAAAAGAGATATTTCATTTTCTGTGATTTAAAAACTTAATCCAATATCTTCTATTTCAATCATTCCCGTGTCTTGCAAATTGCATATGCAACCTTTTACGGTCTTATAATTTCCAATGATCCGAGTTGTTTTTTTAGTTTTATTAGTGACAATTATTCCCGCTGAATATACCTCACCTTCAGCATGATAAGTTCTAAAAAGTAAATATTCTACACCATTATTGAAGAATTGCAGATTATCTATTTCCATTCCTGCATTGGCTACACCGCCACCACGCCAATAAGAATTGTAGTGGAACTGTTTCCAACTTTCTTTTGTTCTCTCTTTCGGAAATTCCATTTCAATTTTACTTTTGGTTCCAAAGCGGTACTGAATGTACTTGTTGGTTTTATCCTTGACCAAAGCCATTTTCTTCCCATTCTTTGTTTCAAAAGAATACACGATTTCCTCATTTGGTAAAAGATATTGAGACCAAATCGTGGATGGAATTAGAAACAGTAAAATGAGAATATAGTTTTTCATTAATGTAAAATTAATTCGTTGTTACCTTCTCAAAATCCTCCCAAAATTCGGGATAAGATTTTTCTACAACATCTTCGTTTTCGATATTCAATTCCTTAATCAGAGCAAACGGCGCAAAAGCCATCGCCATTCTATGGTCATTGTAAGTCGCAATAGAGATATTTTCTTCTGGTTCGATGAATTCACAAGATTCAATTTTCTCAACCGTAATATGTGTTTTTCCTCCGATTTTCAATAATTCATTTTGAAGCGCCACCAATCTATCTGTTTCTTTCACTTTCAAAGTGTGAAGTCCTGTGATGACAAAAGGGATTTTCAATGCCGTCGCCGTCACACAAAGCGTTTGAGCGATGTCCGGACAATCGTTCATATCCAAAGAAATCGATTCAGGATATTGAAAGGCCGGTTCTGGCAACAATGAAATCGAATTTTCCGCATAATCCGAAACTGTATTGATTCCGAAATATTTCCAGTAGATTTCCTTAATCACGCTATCGCCTTGTAAAGACAATGTGTGATAACTTCTAAGGTTGATAGATTTTCTACCAATTGCCGCCAAAGAATAAAAATAGGAAGCTGAAGACCAGTCGCTTTCTACTTCGTAATGTTCGATTCTTGCATTTTCAGGGTGAGGTAGGATTTCAATTGTATTTTCAGCAAAATGAGACTTGATTCCGATTTCGTTTAGGATTTTCAAAGTCATTTCCAGATAAGGACGAGACGTAATTTCGCCTTCCAATTCCAATGTTAATCCGTTTTCTAATTTTCCTCCAATTAAAATCAAAGAAGTTAAAAACTGGCTTGAAACATTGGCGGAAATTTTAACCGAATCTTTTTCAATCTTTTTTCCGATGATTTGTAATGGTGGATAACCTTCTTTTTCAAGGTAAGTAATATCAGCACCAAGCAATTGAAGAGCGTCTACCAAAGGTTTGATAGGGCGATTTTTCATCCTGTCAGAACCTGTCAAAATGGTTTTTCTGCCTTCAAAAATGGAATAATAAGAAGTCAGAAATCTCATCGCAGTTCCAGCGTGGTGAATATCAATGGTTTCGGAATCTGATTCCAAAGCTTTTTTCAATAAAGTTGTGTCCTGAGAATTGGAAAGATTAAGCATATCAATATTCCCAAACAATTTCCCTAAAATCAAAAGACGGTTCGAAATACTTTTCGAACCGGTAATTTGTATATTTTTTCCGTCTATTAATTCTGATTTTTTTAATATCATAGTTTTGTAAGATGTGAAAAGTAAAATGTAAAAGGTCAATAAAATTTTTTGAATTCTTACATTTTACCTCTCTCTATTTTAATTTTTCATTATTGGCGTGTCGGTCTCTGTCACGCTCTGTTTTAACTTTTAATTTTTTATCAAATGCTGACTGCAAATCCGTTCCTGTTTGATTCGCTAAACAAAGTGTCACAAAAAGGACATCAGCCAATTCTTCGCCCAAATCTTTGGATTTGTCTGATTCCTTTTCAGATTGTTCGCCGTATCTTCTGGCAATGATTCTGGCAACTTCACCTACTTCTTCTGTCAGCATTGCCATATTTGTCAATTCATTGAAATAACGAACACCAATGGTTTTTATCCATTCATCAACCTGATTTTGTAGTGTTGTGATTTCCATTATTGATAAGCCCCTAAAGTTGCAGGATAAGTCCGAGTGATTCCGACAATATCTTTTGTAGTATTGTTATTATTTAGATTTGTGCCCTTCTTTTTTGCAGGCGAGTCATCCTTCACTCGAAGATTCATTTTCTGAGTGAAATAGTTTTGGAATTTTGGGTCTTCGTTTTTGATTATGTTATCCCCAATCGGAGTGAAGGCTGAGTTAGAACTTAGTTTCAGTAAAGTATTATCAAAACGCGCACTGATTGCTGTCCCAGCCGAATTATTGCTTAAAGAAACTAAATCTAAAGTGTCTCCATAAATAATAGAATTCTTTACATTTAAAGTTACAAGACCAGATTCTAATTCACCATTTTCATTTTCCCAAGTATTGCTCGCAAAGATTCCAACCGCAGACATAGAAGAGTTAAGGTTCCAATAATTAGCCAATGTAGAATAATTTATATTGTAAGTTCCGCTTCCTGCAATAGCAAGGTCTGCTTCTCCACAATTGTTCATTACTAGGTTGTTAGCTGTGATGTTCGAATGAATTCCATAGATTCCGGCATTTTGGAATGTATGGAAAATAGAATTATTAATTTCTGCAGTACTTTCTTTTAATTGAAGTCCAACATTCCCACCGAAAACTCTGGCGTAATTCATATTAAGAAGAGAACCTTCTTCCATTTTGATTCCGTTCCAGTTGGCAGGGAGAGTGTCATACTTCGTGTCGCTTCTATCACCTCGAAAAATCACTTCTTCACCTAAAACACCTTTTACATCAAGAATCGAATTTTTTGCGAAATTCATTCCGCTATTTTTTCGGAAATAGACTTTCGTCCCTTGTTCCATTGTCAGAGTTTTACCTTCGGCAATAGTCAAATCTCCAAAAATCACTTTCACTTTATCTTTTGTCCAAGTGGTATTTTCAGAAATGATGTTAGGATTCGTATCCGTTTTGATAAAATATTCTGCATCTTGAACCACGGAAAGAAGTGTTACTTTTTGTTCGCCCGCTGGTGTGTTGAAAACTACCTTGTCTTCAGCAATCATTTCTGGAGCACTGGCAACTGGCGCAATTTCTACGAAAACATAAAGACTGTCTTTTTTTCTCAAAGCTACATTTTCGAAACTCGTTCCGACTTTTCCATCCACATTGATTCTGTAAAGCGAACCACTTCCGCCTTCCAAAGCAATTCTTGGAATGAGAACATCCTTATTTTCATTATTGTAAACCTTCACGGCATAAGTTTCCGAACGCATTTGGTTGTAAACTGTATCACAGAAAACCGTGTCAGTAGAGAATCTCAAAAGTTGAGTGGGTGAATCAAAGGAAATATCATCACGATTACAGCCTGCTAATAGCAAAAGTGACCAAAATGCAATTCCAAAAAGTATTTTAATTTTCATCTATTCTTATTTATCTTTTTTATATGGTCAGATGGAACGCCAATAATTGTTTTTATTAATAATATTAAAGAAGTTTTGAACGTTGGCGTTTCATCTGTCTTGTTTAATCTTCAAAACTACAAAATTTAAATTTTTATTTCGTGAAGAGAAAGATATTTTAATAATATTAAACAAAAAATCCCTTCAATAGCTGAAAGGATTATATAATTAAGAAAGGAATTTATTCTTTTATAAACTTCTTATTGATGGTTTCTCCCGATTTTGTAGTTGCGGAAATAATGTAAGTTCCTTTCCCAAGTTTTGAAATATTAAGGGATTTTTCTGAATTGGAAATTTGTTTAACAATCTTTCCGGAAAGGTCTATTATTTTGATATTTGAAATTTCTTCTGAAAAGTTGAGAATATCTTTTGCTGGATTTGGAAATATACTTATTGATTTCAATTTAAAATCAGTAACATCCAACATCACACCTCCTACTTCAAAAGAAAAAGATTCTGATTCAATATTTCCTTCATAAACAGCTTTGACAAAGCCTGTAAATGAGCTGCCATTATTATAATTTAGAAAATCACAGCCAGAAGTTATACCCCAATCAGGATTGCAACCTACAGATGTTGTTGTCTGAAATTTATATAATTCATTTCCGCGGTAGATATTGTATCCGATCAATTCATTATGTGGTGTTTCGGGTGATTGCCAAGAAAGAGAGTAGATATCCCTGTAATTTGTATGATCATAATAATGATTCCAGATTAAATTTTGGATAGGATTTATTTGTCCAAATCCAAAACCACAAGTAATTACGATGGAAATAAAAAGGAAAGATTTTTTCATAGGTTAAGTTTTGATAAAAGTAATGATTTTCAATGAGATTCAAAAATTAAGTTCAACTAACTAACATTTGTTAGTTAAATAAAAAAGTGTATTTTTGAATAAATCACATTCAATTATCAAAACTGATAATAATAGATTGAATGTCAAATGTTTAAATATGGAAATGACCAAAAAACATTTTTTAAACAAAGAAATTAGCCTGACTGATTTACTAAAATCGGCTTATCGATTGATGTTTACGGCCAAAACAATGAGCGATTTGTTTGAACAGGAGAAAAAGATCACTTCAAAATACGTGCACGCTACTTCCCGTGGACATGAGGCGATTCAATTGGCTTTGGGAATGCAATTGTTACCACAGGATTTTGTGAGTCCTTATTACAGAGACGATTCAATTTTGTTGGGCGTTGGATTGACGCCTTACGAATTGATGCTTCAGCTACTAGCAAAAAAAGACGATCCGTTTTCCGGCGGAAGAACTTATTATTCTCACCCAAGTTTAAGACGGGATGATTTTCCAAAAATGATTCACCAAAGTTCTGGAACAGGAATGCAAGCCATCCCAACCACAGGAATTGCAATGGGAATGAAATATAAGGAGGAAACCGGAATTGATGACAACCTTGAACAAAAACCAATAGCAGTTTGTTCACTCGGCGATGCAAGCTGTACAGAAGGCGAAGTTTCCGAAGCATTTCAAATGGCCGCTTTGAAGCAATTGCCAATTCTTTATCTCGTTCAGGACAATGAGTGGGATATTTCTGCCAACGCCAAAGAAATCCGTGCACAGGATATCACAGAATATATGAGAGGTTTCAATGGCATCGAAACCAGAACCATAGACGGAACTGATTTTATTAAGTCTTATGAAACCGTCAAAGAATGCATCAGAATCATCCGTGAAGAACGCCGACCAATGTTGATTCATGCAAAAGTACCTTTATTGAATCACCACACGTCTGGTGTTAGAAAAGAATGGTATCGTGATGATTTGGAAGAATGCGCAAAGAATGATCCATTAATCAAATTAAGAAATACACTTTCAGAATTTAGTATAGAAGATTCTGAAATTGAAATCATAGAAAAAGAAGTTGCTGAACTGGTACGAACCGATTTTGAAAATACTGTTTTAGCGGAAGACCCAAAGCCTGAAGATACTTACAAACACGATTTCGCACCAACACCAATTACCGAAGAAAAAGGAGAACGTTCTCCAAGCGGAAAAATTCCAACCGTAATGGTAGATTGTGCGTTATTCGCCATCAGAGAATTGATGCAGAAACATCCGGAAGCTTTATTGTATGGGCAAGATGTAGGTTTAAGATTAGGCGGTGTTTTCCGTGAAGCGATTACTTTAGCGGCACAATTCGGAGAGAAAAGAGTTTTCAACACACCAATTCAGGAAGCATTTATCGTTGGTTCAACAGTTGGGATGAGCGCCGTTGGATTGAAACCGATTGTCGAAGTTCAGTTCGCAGATTACATTTGGCCGGGCTTGAACCAGTTATTCACCGAAGTTTCCAGAAGCTATTATTTGTCTAATGGAAAATGGGCGGTGTCAATGATTCTGCGAGTTCCGATTGGCGCTTACGGAAGTGGCGGACCTTACCACTCGAGTTCTGTGGAAAGTGTTTTGACGAATATCAAAGGTATTAAAATCGCTTATCCTTCAACAGGCGCAGATTTAAAAGGTTTGATGAAAGCCGCTTTCTATGACCCAAATCCGGTTGTGATGCTGGAACATAAAGGATTGTATTGGTCAAAAATCGAAGGAACCGAAGCAGCGAAAACCATTGAACCGGACGAGGATTACATCATTCCGTTTGGAAAAGCCAGAGAAGTTTTGCTTTGTGATAATCAAAAAGATAAGCCAACTGTGACCATCATTACTTATGGAATGGGCGTTTATTGGGCTTCGAATGCAGCGAAACAATTTGATAATCAAATTGAAATCATCGATTTAAGAACGCTCGCACCTTTGGATGAAAACCGGGTTTTCGGAAGTGTGAAAAAACATAACCGATGCATCGTTTTGACAGAAGAACCTGTAAACAATAGCTTTGCACAAAGTCTGGCAGCGAGAATCAGTGAAAATTGTTTCAGACATCTGGATGCGCCTGTAAAAGTAGTTGGTGCAAAAAATCTTCCTGCAATTCCTATCAATTCTGAATTGGAGAAAGAAATGCTGCCGAACACAGAAAAATTAATTAAAGAAATAGAACAATTGTTGAAGTATTAGAATGATGGAAGAAAATGTTCTTATACCGAAAATTAAAATCAATAAAAAAGAATTGATTTTGTCAGAAGCCGCCAAGCTTTTCAAAGAAAAAGGTTTCGGCGGAACAAGTATGCGCGACTTGGCAGAAAAAGTCGGAATGGAAGCCGCAAGTATGTACAATCACATCAAATCCAAAGATGAAATTCTGGAATTGATTTGTTTCAAAATTGCCAATCAATATATTTCCCAATTGCAGGAAATCGAAAATACGAATCAAAGTTTTCAGGAAAAACTGAGAGCAATTATTGGACTTCACGTTCAGTTGATTATAGAAGATTCGGCTTCGGTTTCTGTAGCGAATAACGACTGGAAATATCTTTCGGAAGAGAAGAAAAATCAATATAAGCAAATCAGAAAATCCTACGAAAAAAGCTTTGCCAATATCATAGAACAGGGAATGGAAAGCGGAGAATTCAAAAAAATGAATGTTTCCGTCGCATTGTTCACAATGCTATCTTCCTTAAGGTGGATAGAATTATGGTACAAACCAAGCCGCGACATCACACCTCAGGAATTGGAAGAAGATTTGAAAACTTTATTAATGAACGGCTTAAATAATTAGAATATAGATTGAATCTTTATTAAGTTTTACGCCTTTGTGAACCTTAAAATATTTTCAATAATTTCAAAAAAATCTTTGTGCACTTTGTGTTCAAATAAAAAATAAAAATGTCAACAACATTTCATCCATTACGAGTAAAGAAAGTCAAGAAAGAAACACCAGATTGTGTTTCCGTGAGTTTT
The DNA here is from genome assembly GCF_023278365.1 of Epilithonimonas zeae. Classification (NCBI taxonomy): domain Bacteria; kingdom Pseudomonadati; phylum Bacteroidota; class Flavobacteriia; order Flavobacteriales; family Weeksellaceae; genus Epilithonimonas; species Epilithonimonas zeae. Next base: position 3,217,084 of record NZ_CP075338.1, read on the forward strand.
GATGTTCCTGCAGAATTATCGGAACAATTCAAATTCACGCAAGGACAATATTTGACATTCCGGCAAATGAATGGCGAGCAAGAATTGCGTCGTTCTTATTCTATTTGTGCAAGTCCATATGAAGGCGAATTAAAAGTCGCTGTGAAAAAAGTTCCCGAAGGTTTGTTCTCTTCTTTTATGAATGAGAATCTGAAAGAAGGCGATGTTTTGGAAGTGATGCCGCCAATGGGGAAATTCTACACGGAACTCAACCCTGAAAATAAAAAAACTTATGTTGCTTTTGCTGCAGGAAGCGGAATAACGCCGATTATTTCAATTATCAAATCAGTTTTGAAAAACGAGCCTCAAAGCCAATTCATCCTGATTTATGGAAACAAGAATAAAGGAACAATTATTTTCAAAGAAGAAATAGAAGCTTTGAAAAACCGTTTTATGGAACGATTGAGCATTTATCACATTCTCAGCCGAGAAGTGGCAGATGCTGACTTGTTGAGCGGAAGAATCAATTCTGAAAAAGCAGAATCTTTTATTAAGAATATCATTCCGGCAGAAAAAATCGATGAAGTTTTCCTTTGCGGACCTGAAGAAATGATTCTGAGCGTGAGAGATACATTAATCCAATCAGGAGTTGAAGCTAAGAAAATTCATTTCGAATTATTCTTCAGTGCGGCTTCGGCGGAAAAGAAAAAAGAACACGAGCTGGCAGTTAATAAATCCGATGATGACTTTAGTAAAGTCACAGTAAAATTAGACGCGACCGCGTTAAAATTGGATTTAGCTTATCACGGACCAACGATTCTGGATGCGGCTTTACAAAACGGCGCCGATTTGCCTTACGCCTGCAAAGGCGGTGTTTGTGCCACTTGCAAATGTAAATTAGAGAAAGGCGAAGTAGAAATGGACATCAATTATTCTCTCGAACCTGATGAGATTGAAGCAGGATTTATCTTGTCTTGTCAGGCACATCCGCGTTCGGAAGAAGTAGTGGTGAATTTTGATATTAAATAGATAATAATTATGGCAGCTTAATCCGTCCTCCGTTCCCGCTATTTTTTGCCAAGCTTTTCCAGCCGCAAAAAATGAGCTCCACTCAGGCCGGGCTGCGGATTCGGTATAAAAAAGAGAGGTCGTAATCAAGAAATAAATTTTTAAAATTAAAATCTTTGCGCTCTTTGCGTTTAAATAAATTCCATTAAACAAAAACATTATGGAAACAACAGAAATCAATTTAGAAGAACATTTTCAGAATAAAATAGATAACGAAATCCGTATCGAACCCAAAGACTGGATGCCAGACGCGTACAGAAAAACCTTAATTCGTCAGATTTCTCAGCACGCCCATTCCGAGATTGTCGGGATGCTGCCGGAAGCCAATTGGATTACTCGCGCACCAACTTTGAACCGAAAGAAAATCCTTCTGGCAAAAGTTCAGGACGAGGCCGGACACGGACTTTATCTCTATTGTGCTGCCGAAACTTTAGGCGTTACAAGAGATGAAACCATCAATGATTTGCATTCAGGAAAAGCCAAATATTCAAGCATTTTCAATTATCCAACTTTGACTTGGGCAGATATGGGTGCCATCGGCTGGCTGGTAGATGGTGCTGCAATTCTGAATCAGGTTCCGCTTTGCCGAGCGTCTTACGGACCTTACGCCAGAGCGATGGTTAGGATTTGTAAAGAAGAAAGTTTCCATCAGAGACAAGGTTACGAGCTGATGATGAAGTTGGCTCAAGGTTCGCCGGAGCAGAAAGCAATGGCTCAAGATGCATTCAATCGTTGGTGGTGGCCAACTTTGATGATGTTCGGACCCAAGGATGCCGACTCTGGAAACACAGAGCTCTCGATGAAATGGAGAATCAAACGTTTCACTAATGACGAGCTGAGACAGCGTTTCGTAGATGTTTCCGTTCCACAGGCTGAATATCTGGGCTTGACAATTCCAGACCCAGATTTGAAATTCAATGAAGAAACCGGACATTACGAATTCGGAGAAATCGATTGGGACGAGTTTTGGAAAGTGGTCAAAGGAAACGGACTTTGCAACAAAGAAAGAATCAAAACCCGTAAAAAAGCCTTCGATGATGGTGCTTGGGTAAGAGAAGCAGCAACCGCTTATCACGAGAAAAGAAAATTAAGAGAAGAACGAAACAGAAAAACAGTATAAATTATTTCTCGCTGATTTTGCAAATTTGACAGATTATGTATTTTAAATTAGCAAAATTTGTGTAATCTGCGAGAGATAACTAATAATATACAAAAAGATTAAGGTCTATTATCTCTAATCTTTTTGTCTCTAATCTGAAATATTATGCAAAATACAGAATGGCCGCTTTGGGAGGTTTTTATCAGAAGCAGACAGGGTTTGGACCACAAGCACGTCGGTAGTCTTCATGCTGCTGATGCAGAAATGGCAATCCAAAATGCACGTGACGTTTATACGAGAAGGATGGAGGGTATCAGCATTTGGGTTGTAGAATCCAAGCACATCCACGCTACTAATCCCGATGATTCCGAAGCCTTTTACGAACCTTCGGAAGACAAGGTCTACCGTCATCCGACCTTTTACCACGTTCCGGAAGAAGTGAAGAATATGTAAAAAAATTCCCCTCCCTTGGAGGGGCAGAATTTCAAATATTTTGAAATTCGGGGTGGTTTATAACGCCAATTACAAATGAAACCAATGAACAATAATTATCTCAATTATATATTACAGCTCGCCGACACCAGCCTGATACTCGGTCAGCGCCTCTGCGAATGGTGCGGAAAAGGACCAGTTTTGGAGCAGGATATTGCAATGTCGAATATTGCTTTGGATTTGTTGGGAGAATCTTCTAACTATTATCAGTATGCAGCCGAAATTCAGAATGAAGGAAAATCAGAAGACGATTTGGCTTTCCTTAGAAACGAACGAGAATTCAAAAATCTGCTTTTAGTTGAAAGGGATAATGGACATTTTGGAGATACGATTGCAAGACAATTTTTTTTCGATGCCTATCATCATCTTCTATTGACGGAACTGAAACATCATTCCGATTTGAAACTCGCTTCCATTGCTGAAAAGTCTTTGAAAGAAGTGACTTATCATTTAAAATGGAGCAGTGAATGGATGATTCGTTTAGGAGATGGGACAGAAGAAAGTCATAACAGAATTCAAAAATCAGTTGAAAGTATCATTGACTTTACAGACGAAATGTTCATTCCAACCAATTGGGAATCAGAATTAATTGAACAAAATATAATTCCGGATATCAGAACGTTCCGAACTCAATGGGAAACCAAAGTTCTTGAAATCCTAAACGAAGCAACTTTATCAGTTGATTTTTCAAAATCAAGACAATTAACTGGTGGGAAAGATGGAAAACATACCGAGAAAATGGGTTACATCTTAGCAGAAATGCAAATGATGCAGCGCACTTATCCTAATATGGAGTGGTAGAGCAGTAAGGCAAAGGCGCACGAGTTGTGAATAAAGAATATTAATTTTTGTGCCTTCGCGATAAAAATAAAAAATGATAGTCACAGAAGAACATATCTGGCAAATCTTAGAAGAAGTTCCTGACCCGGAAGTTCCTGTTCTCAATCTCCTAGATTTGGGAATCATTCGTGATGTGAATCTCAATGAAGATGAAATCGAAATTGTCGTTACACCAACTTATTCCGGTTGTCCGGCAACCTCGATGATTAATATTGCGATTAAAATGAAGCTGATTGAAAAAGGTTTCAATAACATTAAAATCACCAATCGGCTAAGCCCGGCCTGGACCACCGATTGGATGACAGAAGAAGGAAAACAAAAACTAAAAGCTTACGGCATTGCACCACCTGTTTACTCAAAAAATAATGACGAATTATTTTCAAAAACAGATGAGGTCGAGTGTCCGCTTTGTGGCTCTAAACATACCCATTTAGTCAGTCAATTTGGTTCCACAGCCTGCAAAGCATTATATCAATGTGATGATTGCAGAGAGCCTTTTGATTATTTTAAATGTCATTAACCAAACAAAAAAGTCATTGTACTTTTTACATAAAACATTTTACAAAAAGGAATGAAAATAGGAATAGTTGGTAGCGGAGCTATGGGGAGCGGAATTGCACAGGTTTTGGCAACAGCCGGAAATCAGGTTTTGTTGTATGACAGCAATCCAATAGCCGTAGAAATAGCGGGGCAAAATCTTGACGTTCAGTTTCAGAAATTAGCAGAAAAAGGAAAATTGACTTATGAAGAGGCGGAAACATATTTCGATAATATCCGATTGAGCGATAAGTTATCTGAACTGAAAGACTCAGAGTTAATAATCGAAGCGATTATAGAAGATTTGGAAATCAAGAAAGATTTGTTCCAAAAGTTGGAAAGTCTTGTTTTCGAAGATTGCATTCTGGCAACCAACACTTCATCTTTATCTATAGCATCCATTGCGTCGGCTTGTCAAAAACCAAGTCGTGTGATTGGAATCCACTTTTTCAATCCTGCGCCTCTGATGGCTTTGGTAGAAATTATTCCCGCAGTTCAAACGGATAAAGATTTAATTTCAAAAACTAAAAGCTTAGTAGAAGGCTGGAAAAAACTTCCGGTAATTGCGAAAGATACGCCCGGATTCATCGTCAATCGTGTGGCAAGATTATTTTACGGCGAAGCAATCCGAATTTTAGAAGAAGGCATTGCCGACTGTGCAACGATTGATTTTGCAATGGCCAGTTTGGGTGGATTCAAAATGGGACCATTTCAATTGATGGATTTTATTGGTCACGATGTGAATTACCGAGTGACGGAAAGTGTCTTCAAAGAATTTTTCTTTGATCCGAGATTCAAACCGTCATTCACTCAAAAACGATTATTCGAAGCGGGATTTTTCGGGAAAAAGACGGGAAGAGGTTTTTATGATTACTCTGAAAATTCTGAACAACCAAAACCAAATGACAATCCGGAATTATTAGAATCGATTTTCAAAAGAATCTTAGTAATGCTGATGAACGAAGCTGCAGATGCTTATTTCTTAAATATTGCTTCCGCAGAAGACATCGATTTGGCAATGACAAAAGGTGTCAATTATCCAAAAGGATTATTGCATTGGGCGGATGAATATGGATTAGAAAATCTTGAAAAAGAATTAGATAATCTTTATGATTATTACCACGAAGACCGCTACAGATGCAGTCCAATCATTAGAGATTTAGTAAAACAAAATAGAAAATTCTATAATTAAATATCATAGACGCTTCGACTCCGCTCAGCGTGACAACGCTCTAAAACAATGTCAGTCTGAGCGGAGTCGAAGACTATAACTAATCATTTATAGATTATCATTTATCAATCATAAAAAATGAATAACGTATATATAATAGACGGTGTCCGAACACCAATCGGAAAACTGAAAGGAAGTTTATCTTCCGTTCGTCCCGATGATATGGCGGCTTTTGTCATCAAAAAATTATTGGAAAGAAATCCAAACATTGACCAAAGCAGAATTTATGATGTTGTGTTAGGCTGTGCCAACCAAGCTGGCGAAGATAACAGAAACATCGCAAGAATGTCGGCTTTATTGTCTGGTTTGGATTATCACGTTCCTGGTGAAACGGTCAACAGGCTTTGTGCTTCCGGTTTATCTGCTGCAATTAATGCGGCGAGAGCAATTCAGGTTGGCGACGCCGGTTTGATGATTTCGGGTGGTGTTGAAAATATGACACGTGGACCATTAGTGATTTCCAAATCTGAAAGTCCTTTTGGTGGCGATGCAAAAATTTATGATACGACTTTCGGCTGGCGTTTCATCAATCCGAAAATGAAAGAAATGTACGGCGTTGATGCAATGGGCGAAACGGCTGAAAACCTGGCTGAACGTGACCAAATTTCCAGAGAAGACCAGGATTTGTTTGCTTTTAATTCTCAACAAAAAGCAAAATTTGCTCAGGAAAACGGAAGATTGTCTCAAGAAATTGTTGGCGTTAATATTCCTCAAAGAAAAGGCGACGATTTGATTTTCGATAAAGACGAATTTCCGAAAAATGATACCACTTTGGAAGGCTTATCAAAATTAAGAACGGCTTTTAAAAAAGATGGAACAGTCACTGCGGGAAACGCTTCCGGATTAAATGACGGTGCAGCGGTAAACTTATTAGCATCAGACAACGCCATTAAAGAATTTGAATTGATACCAAAAGCAAGAATCGTTTCAAGTGCTGTTGTTGGTGTTGAGCCAAAGTTTATGGGAATTGGCCCGGTAAAAGCAGCAGAATTGGCATTGCAAAAAGCAGGATTAACCTTTGATGATATCGATGTTATTGAACTGAATGAAGCATTTGCTGCACAAAGTTTAGCGTGCATCAGAGCTTGGAATTTAGATGATAACGACCCGAGAATAAACCCGAACGGCGGCGCCATTGCGCTTGGGCATCCGCTGGGAATGAGTGGCGCAAGAATCCTGAATTCTGCAATGTATGAATTACAAAATCAAAATAAAAAATATGCGCTGGCAACAATGTGTGTTGGTTTGGGACAAGGTTTTGCGGTGATTATTGAGAAAGTTTAGTGAACTGTAAAATGTATTGATGTAAAAAGTATTCACGATTTGCATCAATATTTGAAGTAGTTACAATAAGTCATAAATACCTTTTACATTATACATAAATACAAAAAGAAATAATGCAACTAGAAAATTACGCGCTCGGAAAATGGATAAAAGGAGAAGGAGAAGGGCAGGCTTTATATAATTCTATCAATGGAGAATTGGTGGCAACAGCAACTTCCAAAGGTTTGGATTTTGGTGAAATGATGGATTATGCCAGAAAAATCGGCGGTCCAGCACTTAGAAAACTGACGTTTCAGGAAAGAGGGCTGATGTTGAAGAAACTCGCTTTTCATTTGATAGAAAAGAAAGATATTTTCTACAAAGTCAGTTGGGCAACGGGCGCAACCAAAGCAGATTCCTGGGTAGATATCGAAGGCGGGATTGGAAACCTATTCTCGAATGCATCGCTGAGAAGGCAATTTCCGGACTTACCTTATTATATTGATGGCGATTCAGTGAAACTTTCGAAGGAAGGAACTTTTATCGGTCATCATATTTGTACACCGAAACACGGTGTTGCGATTCATATTAATGCCTTTAATTTTCCGGTTTGGGGAATGCTGGAGAAAATTGCAGTCAATCTTTTGGCTGGCGTTCCGGCAATCGTAAAACCTGCGACAGCAACAAGTTTTCTCACCGAAGTCGTCGTAAAAGAAATTATCGCTTCACAAATTTTACCGGAAGGAAGTCTTCAATTGATTTGCGGCTCAGCCAACGGAATATTGGATAATGTGACAATGGAAGATGTTGTGACGTTTACAGGTTCTGCTTCTACTGGAAAAATGCTGAAAGCGCATCCAAAAATTATTGAAGAATCGGTTCCTTTTAATTTGGAAGCAGACTCTTTGAACGCAATGGTTTTAGGAGAGGATGCAAAACCGGGAACTGCTGAATTCGATTTGTTCATCAAAGAAGCAACCCGCGAAATGACCACCAAAGCCGGACAAAAATGTACGGCAGTCAGACGATTATTAGTTCCTGCAGATTTGGTTGAAGATGTTCAGATTGCGCTTGGACAAAGGCTTTCAACGGTTGTCATCGGAGATCCGAATGTGGAAGGTGTGAGAATGGGTGCTTTGGCGAATAAAGATCAGGTAAAAGAAGTTTCCGAAAAAGTTCAGGAATTAGCCAAAACTCAGGAAATCGTTTTTGGAAATCTCGATAATTTTGAGGTGAAAGGCGCGGACAAAAACAAAGGCGCATTCATTTCTCCGATTTTATTCCTTAATTCTGACCCATTTAAATATACAGATTGTCATAACATCGAAGCTTTCGGACCTGTGAGTACAATTATTCCATATAATAATCTCGACGAAGCGATTGAGTTGGCAAGAATGGGAAAAGGTTCGCTTTGTTGTTCAGTTGTGACGGCTGATGACGATTTTGCAAGAGATTTTGTTATCGGAGCTGCATCGATGCACGGACGAATTCTGATTCTCAATTCCGATTGTGCGAAAGAAAGTACAGGTCACGGTTCGCCTTTGCCAATGCTGATTCACGGAGGTCCGGGAAGAGCCGGCGGTGGCGAGGAAATGGGCGGAAAGCGAGGTGTTCTTCATTATATGCAACGTACGGCGATTCAGGGCTCTCCAACGACTTTGACGCACATTACTCAGCAATATCAATACGGTGGAAAACAATGGGAAGATAATATTCATCCTTTCAGAAAACATTTTGAAGAACTGAAAATCGGCGAAACTTATATCACTGCGAAACACACGGTTACAGAATCTGATATTACGAATTTTGCTAATGTTTCCGGTGATAATTTCTATGCGCATATGGATACAACGTCTTTGGAAGGAACGATATTCGAAGGCAGGGTTGCTCACGGCTATTTCATTTTGAGCAAAGCCGCGGGATTATTTGTTGACCCAAGAAAAGGTCCTGTTCTACTGAATTATGGTTTGGACGAATGTCGTTTTGTAAAGCCTGTTTATCCAGGAATGACGATTGGTGTGAAATTTACCTGCAAAGAAAAAATTAATCAGGAAAAACGTGACGAAGAAGATATCGCCAAAGGAATCGTGCGATGGCTAGTCGATGTTTATGATGAGACTGGAGAGACTGTCGCAATTGCTACGATTTTGACAATGGTAAAAAAACTGAATCAAGAATAAACTTAAGAAACAAAGAGAAAAGAATAAAGATAAAGGATTACAATTCGAAATTTTTATTCTTTCAATTATTTAATATTAATAAATGGAAGCATACGTAACATCAACCATACAAAACGGAATAGGAACTATTGAGTTTTTTCATCCGCAAAGCAACTCGATGCCGAGTTCTCAACTTAAAAATCTGGTAGAAGAAATTAATGACCTCAGTAAAAATGATGAGGTCAAAGTTATTATTCTGAAAAGTGGAGGCGAAAAAGCATTCTGTGCAGGTGCATCTTTCGATGAATTGATCTCCATCAAAGATTTTGAAACTGGGAAAACATTCTTTTCTGGCTTTGCCAATGTCATTAATGCGATGCGAAAATCCTCAAAACTAATTATTGCAAGAATCCACGGAAAAGCCGTTGGTGGAGGAGTGGGAATTGCGTGTGCGGCAGATTATACCTTTGCAACAGAAAATGCTTCTGTAAAACTAAGTGAATTGGCTGTTGGAATTGGACCTTTCGTGATTGGACCAGTTGTGGAAAAGAAAATTGGTACTTCATCTTTTGCACAATTAGCAATCAATGCAACCGAATTTTATTCTGCGGAATGGGCACAAGAAAAAAGTATGTATCAGGATGTTTATGAAACGCCAGAGGAAATGGATGCGGAAATTCAAATTCTGGCTGAGAAATTAGCAAACTCAAATCCGGAAGCAATGTCTCAACTGAAAGAAATCTTCTGGGAAGGAACTGAACATTGGGACGATTTATTAGCAGAACGAGCTGGAATCAGCGGTAATTTGGTTCTGTCGGATTTTACTGTGAATGCGATTAATAGTTTTAAGAATAAATAATTTTCAACAAAAAAAGCCTTTCAAATCTGAAAGGCTTTTTTTTATTCTTTAATAATTTTCTGGGTAATATTATCTTTATCAGTCTTGATTTTCACTAGATAGTTTCCTTTTGGCAAATTAGAAAGATCGACTTCTGTTGATTTTGAAGTTTTCAAAAGTTGTCCTGTCTGAGAATAGATTTCAATAGTTTCTATTTTATCGTTGGTATTGATAATGAATTTATCTTTTACAGGATTTGGGTAGATTTGAATTGTTGATTTTTTAATATCATTTACTGACAGGCTACAGTTCGTGTTAAAATTCGTCCAGCTGTCTTTATTTAACCAATAGGTATTGGAATAATTAATATCATCAACTTGAATACATTTTAGCTCAGGATTGTTAAGGGTACTAAATGCTCTGTAACTGTATTCATAAGCTGGAAAAATAAGAGAATTATGATTATTCTTAAGGTTCAGACTTGTTAAATTATTTTTTTCTAAATCAATATTAGTCAATTTTACATTTTTTGAGAGATCTAGATTTTTCATTTGATTCTCAGAACACCAGAGTACTTTAAGATTTAAATTTTTAGACAAATCAAGGTTGACGAATTTATTGTTGTCACAGTGTAGCTGTTCTAAATTTAAATTGTTTGACAAGTCAAATGTTGAGAATTGATTTCCCGAAATATATAAATCTCTTAGAAAACTATGGTTTGACGTATCCAAAGTAGTTAAGTAGTTATATCTACAGTCTATTGTTTCTAATTTGGTGTTCTTTGAGAGATCAAGTGCTTCCAAATTATTAAATGTACTTGAAAAATATTTTAGCTGAATATTTTTAGAAATGTCAAAATTAGTCACGAGACTGTTGGAGCAAGAAAGACTTGTTAGACCAAGATTATTTTGAAGATTCAAATTAGAAATGGGATTTGCTGAGCAGTTCAGATCATTTAACATTAAATTGTTTGATACATCTATATTATGAATCTGATTACTACTGAAGTGAAGAAAGTATAAAAAGGTGTTCTTAGTGACATCCAGCTCAGAAAGCATATTGACAGAAGCGTCTAAAAAGTTTAAATTGATGTTTTTCGATATATCTAAAGTTGTTAATTTATTGACTGCACAGTTTACATAGTTTAGCGGCATATTTTTTGACAAGTCTAGATTTTCTAACTCGTTACCTACGCATATTAATTGCTTTAATAATTGATTTTTTGAAATATCCAGAGCGGTCAATTGATTAAACGTACACTCCATAGTATTAAGCATTAAATTTTTTGATAAATCCAGTTGCGTGAGTTTATTAGATGAACAGTTGAGTGCTGTCAGTTCTGTGAAGTGTTCAATTCCTTTTAAGTCAGAGATATTTTTGCCTTGACAATCAATCTTACCAATAAAGCTATTAGCCTCAGAAACCTGGATCTCATCATCACCATTGGTATTGATTTCTGGGTTTTCAACCAGGTAAGCTTTGAAATTGACATCAGGAATATTGATGGCTTGTGCAGAAATAGTAAATGATATTATTACAGCAAATAATGTAAAGATGGTCTTCATAAGTTGGTTATTATTCTTTATTGCGCAAAAATAGTATATTAAATTAAAAACCACTCTTCAAATTTGAAAAGTGGTCTTAACTTACTAACTTAGAATGTTTATTAGTCTCTCACGATTATTAGTTTTTGTTTATTTTAGGGGCGAGATGGATAGATTCCTTCAACGCAAATAATATAATTCAACGCAACAGATGGCGGTGTAATATCGATTGGTGTATTAGTGGAACTCAAAGTGACAGATTGAGGATTCATTGTCACAAGATTTGGAGTAGCAGCATTAGAAAATCCTAGAGATGGGATAAAATCTCTTCCGCTAACAGATCCTGGGATGGATAAAAAACTATCGGAAGCAGGAACTGATGCTGTTGAATCTGTATTACTAACTCTTAGGTTTAGACTAAGGTTAGGCAAATTCTGCGTCCCAATGGTAACTGTTTTATTACCTCCGATAACGCCTATTCCCGTTGTATTATTTGTACCTATTGGAAATTTTTGTCTCAGATCAGGAAGTGCAAACGTTGTCTGACCATTACCACCATAGTTTGTACCTAAAATTGAAAATAATGCTGTATACTGCTGTATGTTTAATATCTGACCATCACAAAGCAAATAGCCTCTAGGTGCAAAATTACCTGCAAATAACTTGATGATTCCAATGTACTCTTCCATAATAAATTGTTTTTATAATTAATATTTTGTTTTTTGATATTCCAAAGTAACAATAGGTAGGAGAAAAGAGATAGAGTAGAAAATACTAAAATCTAAATTCAGTATTTCTACGAACATTATTTTTCAACCAAAAAAAAGCCCCATCAAAAATTTTGATGAGACTAAAAAAGTATGGATTGGTTGGTTTTAAATTTTTTCCAAAAACGTTGGATTGTACGAGTCAAGCATTGCTGATTTTTCAATGGTTGAATTTCTCACTCTCAATACTTTAAAAACATTTTCTTTGATCTGTACAACTTCAAACAAACTATGGGTTGTTCCGATAGAAATATAAGGCTGGGCAGCAAAAAGTCCTCTTGGTGTTCTTACGGTTGCAGAAACCTCAATAATTGGACAAATGCCACGTTTTTCTGCTTTCCAATCGTTGTGTGGTTTCACAAAGAAATAATGATTGGAGCAAAAAACAGTCATATAAGACACCTCGCCTGAGATGATATAATCCGTAGAATTTATTATTTCCAAAGGAGATGACATAAGATGAAAGTTGATTGATTTGTGTTAACGTTTTCTTATGTCAAAGAAAGCACAAAAGTGGAAATTGGAATAGCGTATAAATACTGAATTTTAAATTAAAGTTTAATAGGAACTGAATAGATGTCGTTGACAACCGCATAAATAACAATTCCAACAGTATTTTTCGCTCCAATTTTATCAAGAATTCTTTGGCGGTGACTTTCTACAGTTCTGGGACTTAGGAAAAGAGTGTCTGCAATTTGTTGGTTGGTTTTTTCCTGACAAATTAGTTTCACCACATCTATTTCACGAGCGGTTAATGTTTCTTCGTTATCGAAAAGCGACTTTTTGCGCGCAGGGGAATTAAGATAAGTGCCTAACATCTGATGATCTTCTTTTGTGAAGTACATCCCATTCTTGTTAACAGCTTCTATAGCCTCTATAAAAACCGTTTTACTGGAATTCTTTGGAAGAAAAGCTGAAACACCTAATTTTATCATGTAGCCCAAAACACTGCTTTTATAATGGGAAGAAAGAATAATGATTTTAAGATTGGGATAATTTTTTTTCAGAATTTCTACCAACTCAAAACCATCCATTGGTTTCATCTGAACATCTACCATCGCAATGTCCGGAAAACTATCTTCTTCAAGTGTTTCCAAATGGGCTAATATTTCTGCGCCACTTGTTGCCATAAAATCCACGGAAAGATTCTCTTTAGTAGAAAGCAGCATTTTCACACCTTCCAGAATCAGCTGTTCATCATCAACAAGAACTATTTTGATTTTTTCACTCATCTTAGATTAATTAGGAATATTAATAATTAAACGGCTTCCTTTTCCAATTGTGTTTTTCCATTTGTAGAAACCTTTCACAGAAGTTATCCTGGACTCTATGTTTTTAAGTCCCATTCCCTTGCTGGCTTTGCTATAATCAAAACTTTGTCCGTTATCAGACAAAATCATCGTCAGATATTTTTCATGATTTCTGATATAAACAATCACTTCATCAGCATTAGAATGTTTGATAACATTGGTTGTAAATTCCTGAATGACTCTGTAAATCTGAACTTCTGAGAAATTATCTTTCTTTTCATACTTGTAATCAATATTCAATATTAGATTAATGTTATGAGACAGATTGGTTACCAATTCCTGTAAATACAAAACCAGTCCCAATTTTTCCAAATTCACAGGATAAAGTGAGTGAGAAATATTTCTTGTTGAATCTATCAGTTCAGTAATCTGTGAGGTAATCACTTTTTTGGAAGCTTCTTGGTTTTCCGGTTCCAGGTTATTGAGCCAAAGAGAAAGGATATTCAAACGATTTCCAATATCATCGTGGACAGAAACTGCTATTCTTTTTCTTTCATCCTCTTGTCCTTTGATATTTTCTAATGTCAGTTCTTTTTGATGTTCCATCTCTGCTTCAAATTGCAGATCTTTTTCCTGAATAATTCTTTGGATAAAGCTTTTGTAAGCTAATAGCATAAAAGATATGATGATTATCAAAACGAGAATCAGTACAACAAGAAAAATGATATTGAGTTTTACTTCTTTAATTGTAAAAATGTTTTAATGAATAATGCGTATACAATACAAATCATTAAATTGTTAATAACCCATACAGTAGAAAAATATTCTAATGGTAACTCAACAAGCTGATGTTGCAACATAAAAATAAATATACTTACTATAAAATATAGAAAAAATACTTTATCTATAATTTGAAAAGAATTTTTGATTCTCACATTTTTAATATCCTGAATCAATGAGTATCCAATCAAACTTATAATAATAATATTTGATATTGCTTTAGAATAATCATTATTATATTGAAACGGGATCAAAATTTTGTCTCCAATTAAAAAAAATAAGCTTAATAATCCGGTTAAGATAAAAGCGTTTTTTTCCAAATTTAATTTTTTTATAAATATACCTGTGACTGTAAAAAATTCTCCAGCAATATAGATTGGATATAAGAATGAATTGGATTTAATTTTTAATAAAGGAAGAACTAAATATGATATGAACTCAATAAAAAAAATGAAAATGATATAATAGCTATACCATTTTTCATTTTGAGTTAGATTTTTATACTTAATTATCGCAATTATCAAGGCACTTGTTAATAAGATAACAGATACCATTCCTGAAATTAATGAGAATTGCTCCATTAGATTATGGGGTCAAGCAAACAGGTGGGCACGGCTTTGTCCAATCATAAGTATTAGATGGATCAGATTGTACTGCATATACAGCCCCAGGAGTACCAATTTTTGCTCCCAATTCATTGCTAACGAAAATTATTGTAGCCAATAATCTCTGATAAACTTCAGAATATTTAAAACCAAAAACACAAACAACATCGTGCATCTTTTCTTTATCGTGTAATAAGTCCGCTTTTGGGATATAGAAACTTTGGAAAATCCTTTGTCCTTTGAACTCCAGAGATTCTCTTTGCAAATAATCCATTGCATTTTCTTTCCAGGACTCTATTTCGTCTACGGCTTTGAGCTGTCCTGTTACAGGTTTGTCCATAATTGGAAAATCAATGTCAGAATCTTCTTTCCCTTTGCTCAAATCTTTTGTCAGGGTATAAGTACTGGTTACAGTATAAGTTTTGGTCTGTTTTAGGGTAAGATCGCTTTCAAGAAATTGTAGAGGCGCATATTCATAATTATCTAAAGTTTTCACATCACCAGCGCTTGTTCTTGGCGTTAAAATTAGAGCTAATTTGTTTTCCCAAACACCAATATCTGCACGAAAATAAGTTTCTTCTTCATTTTCCTTATCAAACCATTCGATTTGTTCACGGGTTAAGATAAAAACCTGTTCAGGTGATAGAACGTTTTGGATTTCAGAATAATTTGATTTTACTTCCGCCCAGCTTTTAATAGCAGTGGTATAATTCTCACGAGTTAAGATTGCCATAAGTTTTTATATAATTTTAGTTTGGGATAAAAGTATATAAAGAATTTTATAGATGCAATACAAATATTTGTTTATTGGTATAAAATTGATAAAAATTATAAAATAAGTTAATATCTTTTTAAGATGGTATTATTTTTTGATTTTCTGAATAAATATTTGCAGAATAAAAAATAATTCCTATTTTTGCATCCTCAAAACCAGAGTTGTCGGATCCATTAGTCCACTGCTCATATTATAACAAATTTTAAAACTTCTGAAACAATGAAACAAGGCATACACCCAGAAAATTATAGATTGGTAGTTTTCAAAGATATGAGCAACGACGAGATGTTCCTTTGCAAATCTACTGCTGATACAAAAGATACTATTGAGTTCGAAGGAACTGAATATCCATTAATCAAAATGGAAATTTCTTCTACTTCTCACCCTTTCTACACAGGTAAAACTAAATTAGTTGATACTGCTGGTAGAGTTGATAAGTTTATGAACAAATACAAAAAATTCGCTAAGTAATCTTAGTCAATTTGTACAAATATCAAAGCCTTTCGGATTTCCGAGAGGCTTTTTTTATTATTTTTGCCTTCAGATGCTGGAAGTTTGATGTCCTATGTCAGATGTCTCATCCAGCTTCCATTATCTAACATCCATATTTATGCAATTAGTATTTTCCGACGCACAATATTGGGAAGATTTTCTTCCACTCACTTTTACAAGACCAGTTGCAGAAATGCGAATGGGAATCCTGACTTTCTCCGAAAGATGGAAAAATTTGCTTGATATTGATGAGGTTTTCTACATTACAGAAAATTATCTTCAGGACAAATTCAAAAAGCCAGAACCAAAACAAAGTTTGTTTATTGTTCCGAATTTCTTCCCGTCTGATGAGGTTTTGAAACAAATCAAGGAATTGCAGCCTGGCGAAG
Source organism: Epilithonimonas zeae (assembly GCF_023278365.1). Lineage (NCBI taxonomy): Bacteria > Pseudomonadati > Bacteroidota > Flavobacteriia > Flavobacteriales > Weeksellaceae > Epilithonimonas > Epilithonimonas zeae. The sequence goes on from NZ_CP075338.1 coordinate 3,233,192, forward strand.
CTCTGGTTTATGAAAACGAAGTTTTGGTTGCCAACATCAATATGGAGAATTTCTCATTGAATCAAATCAATAAAATGACAGATATTCACGAGAAATTGTTTTTCATCGAGAAACCAACCGACATCTTTTCTTATAATGATAAAGCCATCGATTATGATTTCAAATTATTGACGGAAGGTAGAGCTTCTCAGGAATTGTCTTCAACTAATGGTTTTATAGGCGACAGCGAAAATCTATTCATAGAAGAAGGTGCTGTAATAGAATTCTCAACACTCAATTGCAAAACCGGAAAAATCTACATCGGAAAAAATGCCGAGATTATGGAAGGTTCTAATATCCGTGGTTCACTAGCACTTTGCGAAGATTCTAAAATTAATCTGGGAACCAAACTTTATGGCGGAACCACGATTGGTCCACATTCAAAAGTTGGTGGAGAAGTTAATAATATTGTGATTTTCGGATATACAAACAAAGGCCACGATGGTTTTGTTGGTAATTCTGTGATTGGAGAATGGTGTAATCTGGGTGCGGATACCAATTCGTCAAACCTAAAAAATAATTACGCTTCGGTAAAACTTTGGAATTACAAAAAGAAAAGATTCCTCGATACAGGTTTGCAATTTTGCGGATTGATAATGGGCGACCATTCCAAAACAGCTATCAATACACAGCTGAATACAGGAACGGTTGTTGGTGTTGCAGCTAATATTTTCAAGTCTGGTTTTCCGCCAAACTTGGTTGATAGTTTTTCTTGGGGCGGAATGAAAGGCGATGAGAAATTCAAGCTGGAAAAATCTTATGAGGTTGCAGAAAAAGCAATGGAACGTAGAAAAATCGCAATAACCGAAACGGATAAAGATATTCTGAAGTACATCTATAATGAGTTTTAATTTTAAAACTCATTTTTTATTTCCAATTTAACTTACTTTCCAATTCACGAAAGCATTTTGTCTCAAAGTTTGCTTATTTTTGCGCTTAAGTAAAATTGATTTTAGTACAATTTCTAAAATCTAACATCATAATTTAATAATGAAGCAGTTTCTTCTTTGGCTTTTTGCATCGTTGGTTTTGGTAAGTTGTGCCAGGGTGGGTTCGCCGGTTGGTGGCAACAAAGATTCTATTCCACCAAAGATGATAGGATCAAATATCGATACGACAAGAATCAACGTTTCAAGAAATCTCAAAAAACTGAGAATTGATTTTAATGAGTATATTATGTTGAAGGACGTAAGTAAAAACCTCATTATTTCGCCTCCAATTCAGTATACCAAGATTATTCCTTCTTCTATGGGAAACAAATATCTGGAGATAGAATGGAAAGATACTTTGCAGGCCAATACGACTTATAATTTCAATTTTGGAAATTCGGTAGTTGATCTTAACGAGAGTAATCCTTTGCCTTATTTCAATTTTGCCTTTTCTACAGGAGAAAAACTGGATGATACTTACATCAGCGGAACCATTTCTGATGCTTTGGGTAATGAAAAAAACTCAGAAGGAAAAGATCGAAATCTCGTGATTGGACTTTATCAGTTGAAAGACACGATGAATTACCGTCAGAAACCTTACTATATAACGAAAGCGGATCCGGATGGTTATTTTGAGCTGAATTATCTTACACCAGGCAAATATAGAATTATTGGTTTTGATGATGAAAATAATAATTCCATTTACGATTTAGGAAAGGAAAGTATTGCTTTTCAAAAACAGGAAATTAATCTTGAGTCGAGTATTTCCGGAATGAAGCTTAGGATTTTTCCATCCAAGAAAGCAATCAGATATAAAGAAATGACGGCTTCCGTTGGTGGTATTGTTATGGCTTTCGAAGGTAATCCTGAAAAAGTAATTGTAAAAAGAGTTGGCGAAAAACCTGCGGATTATAAAGTCACACATAAACTAAGGTCGGATTCTGTAAGGATTTGGTTTGATGCTGCGAAAGAAAACATCGGAGCTACAGTCAGTGAGAATCTCAAATTTTCTTATGATACAAATTCCAAACAAGACACTGTTTCCGTTTTTTATAAAAAACCTGCGAAGGATGAAATGACAATTGCCAATCCGTTCTCTAATAAATTGGCGCCGGAAACGGACTTTAGATTTTCATCCAATTATATTATTAATAGAATCCAGCCGGAAAACTGGAAACTGGAGTCGGATAGTATTGCTCAGGACTTCACAGCAAGTATTTCAGAATTAGACTCAACGCAAGTGATTGTAAAATCTAATTTCATCATAGGAAAAAAATATCAATTAACGGTTCCTAAAAATACAGTGGTTTCGTACTTCAATCGTTCCAGTGAAAGTGTTCGTTTTGATTTTGAGGTGGCAAAACCTGAAGAATTCGGAAGTTTTACGGCTCGTATTATCAATTTACCGAATCAGAAATTTTGGATTCAACTTTTGGATGATAAAAACGAAGTGGTTTACCAAAGATATACAGATCAGTCGGAAGTTAAATTTGTCAATCTAAAACCAGCTTCTTATAAACTGAGGATTTTAGTTGATAATAATGGAAACGGAACTTGGGATAATTCCAATTTTGCCGATGAGACTTTGGCAGAAGATGCTTATCTGTTCAAAAAATCAGGAAGCAAAGATGCTATGACTAAGATTAATATCCGTCCGATGTGGGAAATCAATGAAAATTGGGATGTAACTTTAGATGAACAACCGACGAATTGAAAAAGATAATTTTTTGGATAGCTGTTGTTTTTGTAGCAATACAATTGATTCCTGTTGATAGAGAAAACAAAGCTGTTGATAAACGCGATAATTTTGTTGATATTTATAAAACGCCGGAGAATATCAAATCGATTTTGAAAAATGCCTGCTACGATTGTCATTCCAATGAAGTCAAATATCCTAATTATGCTTATGTTGCTCCAATCTCGTGGACAATAAAAGATCACATCAATGAAGGTCGTGAGCGTCTCAACTTTTCTGAGTGGGGAACTTACAATAAAGATCTTAAGCAAAGTGCCATCGAGAAGACCATAAGTTCGGTTCATAACCTTCAAATGCCACTCCCTTCTTATATTGGCTATCATCCCAATGCTAATTTGACAACAAAACAAAGACGTGAACTCGAAAATTATTTTTCAAATTTAGAGTCAAAATAGTTTAAATATAATTTTTATTCATAATTCAATTATTTTATATATTTGGTAAAAACTAAAGGTTATGAATAAGATATTATTTGCACTGGTATTCATTTGTTCATTTGTTGCAAAATCTCAAGAAGTAGATGCTGATAATCAAGATAAAAAAAGAAATCTAATAAAAGTCAACCTGACTTCTATTGCATTTAGGAATTATCAATTCGCTTACGAGAGAACGATTACAAAACGAATGGGAGTTCAGGTTTCCTATGGATTCATTCCTACAGGTCAGGTTCCTTTGGTTGATGAGTATATCAAAGACGAGGATATCAATAATATAAAAATGGGTGGAAGCAATTTTACTTTAGAACCTAGAATTTATTTAGGTCGTGGTTACGGTCACGGTTTTTATATTGCTCCCTATTATAGATATTCTCATTTTAACATAGATAATCTAACCTATAACTATAGATCGGAAGATCCGGCGGTTTCAGGAGAAAAAATTCCAATTGCATTCACTGGAAAGACAAATTCCAATAATGTGGGTTTAATGATTGGTGCACAATGGCTGTTAGGTAGAAAAGACAATTGGGTTTTGGATGTTTGGTTTATCGGAGGTCACTACGGCGGTGCAACGGGAACGATTACTGGTAAATCTGCAAGGCCGCTCACCTCTTATGAACAAAACCAGTTAAAACAAGATATTGAGGATTTAGATATCAGTTTATTTGATTATAAGGTAATGACGAATGCCAATGGAGCGGTGATTGATTTAGATTCTAAGTGGTTGGGCGTAAGATCGGGTATCTCGTTTGGCTACAGGTTTTAAAATTTATTTAATATTATGTAAGAATGTAATCTGAAAGGGTTGCATTTTTTATTTTTAAATATTTAAGGACTAATAATTTTAACGGGTTATAAAAATTCCTTTTTTCAAGGTATATTTTGTTATATATTGAATAATATTGATTCATTCCAAGTCCGGATAAATATTCCAGAGAATATTTTATTTATGTCGAGTATGCTTTCAATAATAATAATCGAGTATATTTTCCAAATTAAACTTCCTACAAGTCAGCGTTATAAGAAAAACTCACCTAAATAAGTTTGCTAATATTTGCGAGGTGAGCTAAGAAAGTCTATTTTTGCCACCGCTTTGAGAGATAAGCAGCGCAGGAGTTACAGGTTAATAGATATTGAGTATTTAATGAGAATAAAATTATTGAATATAAAATAATAAAAAGCTTGTAGGAATAAAAAGATTACTTATCTTTGCAATCCGAAATCGAGAGATCTAGGGGCGCAGGAGAGGGGTTAAGAACATACTAAAATAATTTTCGAGGTTACGAAAAAAAAACTTCAAAAAAGTTTTGGTAGTTTGGGAAAAACTTTTTACTTTTGCACTCGCAAATCAGGGACAAGATGACAGATTAAGAATCCTGAGGAAGCGAAAAGAACAAAGTTCATTGACATAACATATAACAACCAAGTAAGGAAAAAAAACCAAAGCGTCAATTTAAAATTGAGTTTGAGTATAAGGACAAACAAACATACAATGGAGAGTTTGATCCTGGCTCAGGATGAACGCTAGCGGGAGGCCTAACACATGCAAGCCGAGCGGTATTGTTTCTTCGGAAATGAGAGAGCGGCGCACGGGTGCGGAACACGTGTGCAACCTGCCTTTATCTGGGGGATAGCCTTTCGAAAGGAAGATTAATACCCCATAATATAATTGATGGCATCATTGATTATTGAAAACTCCGGTGGATAGAGATGGGCACGCGCAAGATTAGATAGTTGGTAGGGTAACGGCCTACCAAGTCAGTGATCTTTAGGGGGCCTGAGAGGGTGATCCCCCACACTGGTACTGAGACACGGACCAGACTCCTACGGGAGGCAGCAGTGAGGAATATTGGACAATGGGTGAGAGCCTGATCCAGCCATCCCGCGTGAAGGACGACGGCCCTATGGGTTGTAAACTTCTTTTGTATAGGGATAAACCTTTCCACGTGTGGAAAGCTGAAGGTACTATACGAATAAGCACCGGCTAACTCCGTGCCAGCAGCCGCGGTAATACGGAGGGTGCAAGCGTTATCCGGATTTATTGGGTTTAAAGGGTCCGTAGGCGGATCTGTAAGTCAGTGGTGAAATCTCATAGCTTAACTATGAAACTGCCATTGATACTGCAGGTCTTGAGTGAGGTAGAAGTAGCTGGAATAAGTAGTGTAGCGGTGAAATGCATAGATATTACTTAGAACACCAATTGCGAAGGCAGGTTACTATGTCTTAACTGACGCTGATGGACGAAAGCGTGGGGAGCGAACAGGATTAGATACCCTGGTAGTCCACGCCGTAAACGATGCTAACTCGTTTTTGGGTTTTCGGATTCAGAGACTAAGCGAAAGTGATAAGTTAGCCACCTGGGGAGTACGTTCGCAAGAATGAAACTCAAAGGAATTGACGGGGGCCCGCACAAGCGGTGGATTATGTGGTTTAATTCGATGATACGCGAGGAACCTTACCAAGACTTAAATGGGAAATGACAGATTTAGAAATAGATCCTTCTTCGGACATTTTTCAAGGTGCTGCATGGTTGTCGTCAGCTCGTGCCGTGAGGTGTTAGGTTAAGTCCTGCAACGAGCGCAACCCCTGTCACTAGTTGCTACCATTCAGTTGAGGACTCTAGTGAGACTGCCTACGCAAGTAGAGAGGAAGGTGGGGATGACGTCAAATCATCACGGCCCTTACGTCTTGGGCCACACACGTAATACAATGGCCGGTACAGAGGGCAGCTACCAGGTGACTGGATGCAAATCTCGAAAGCCGGTCTCAGTTCGGATTGGAGTCTGCAACTCGACTCTATGAAGCTGGAATCGCTAGTAATCGCGCATCAGCCATGGCGCGGTGAATACGTTCCCGGGCCTTGTACACACCGCCCGTCAAGCCATGGAAGTCTGGGGTACCTGAAGTCGGTGACCGTAACAGGAGCTGCCTAGGGTAAAACAGGTAACTAGGGCTAAGTCGTAACAAGGTAGCCGTACCGGAAGGTGCGGCTGGAACATCTCATTTTAGAGACTATACGTCAAAAAATATTAAAGTGCTTTATACAAAAGCTTTGGTTTTTTTACTCGGTTGATTATATAAAAAATAAACCCACTAGAAATTAGTAAAGGGAATGAGATAATTATTAATTAATAATTGTTAATTATTAATTATTTAATAGTCTCGTAGCTCAGCTGGTTAGAGCGCTACACTGATAATGTAGAGGTCGGCAGTTCGAGCCTGCCCGAGACTACTAATTAAAGTTTAAGGTTTAGAGTTTAAAGTTGAGGGTTTTAACCCGAAACAAAAAACCTAAAACCCGAAGCACCTAGCGGGGAATTAGCTCAGCTGGCTAGAGCGCCTGCCTTGCACGCAGGAGGTCAAGGGTTCGACTCCCTTATTCTCCACAGTTTTAGGAGTTTGATTTAAAAGTTACGATTGGAGCCAACAACAACAATTGTTCATCAGACGAATAGAAAGCAAAAAGATCATTGACATTAACGGTAAAGACATCACAAAGAGAAAACCGAGCGCAAACAAGCGCTTGAGTAACCTAAAAATAGGAAAGAAATCGTTAAGGGCGTATGGCGGATGCCTAGGCTTTCAGAGGCGAAGAAGGACGTGGTAAGCTGCGAAAAGCTGCGGGGATCGGCACACACGAATTGATCCGCAGATGTCCGAATGGGGCAACCCAATACATTGAAGATGTATTACCCGCCGTAAGGCGAGGAGCAAACCCGGAGAACTGAAACATCTAAGTACCCGGAGGAAAAGAAATCGAAGAGATTCCGTAAGTAGTGGCGAGCGAAAGCGGATTAGCCCAAAAGTTTTTATATGTTTAAAAGAATGTTCTGGAAAGAACAGCCATAGAGGGTGATAGCCCCGTATTTGAAAGGCATATTTGGATGATAAATGAGTAGGGCGGGACACGTGAAATCCTGTCTGAATATGGGGGGACCATCCTCCAAGGCTAAATACTCCTGAAAGACCGATAGTGAACAAGTACTGTGAAGGAAAGGTGAAAAGCACTTCGAATAGAAGGGTGAAATAGAACCTGAAACCGTACGCCTACAAGCGGTCGGAGCACCTATATGGTGTGACGGCGTGCCTTTTGCATAATGAGCCTACGAGTTAATTTTACTAGCGAGGTTAAGGACTTCAGGTCCGGAGCCGGAGCGAAAGCGAGTCTGAATAGGGCGCATAGTTAGTAGGATTAGACGCGAAACCTTGTGATCTACCCATGGGCAGGTTGAAGCTTTGGTAACACAAAGTGGAGGACCGAACCGGTTGACGTTGAAAAGTCTTCGGATGACTTGTGGGTAGGGGTGAAAGGCCAATCAAACTGGGAGATAGCTCGTACTCCCCGAAATGCATTTAGGTGCAGCGTTGAGACAAGTTTATTAGAGGTAGAGCTACTGATTGGATGCGGGGGAGTCAAATCCTACCAATTCCTGACAAACTCCGAATGCTAATAAATGTTTCTCAGCAGTGAGGGCGCGGGTGCTAAGGTCCGTGTCCGAGAGGGAAAGAACCCAGACCAACAGCTAAGGTCCCTAAATATATGCTAAGTTGAAACAACGCGGTTGGACTGCATTGACAGCTAGGATGTTGGCTTGGAAGCAGCCATTCATTTAAAGAGTGCGTAACAGCTCACTAGTCGAGCGGTCCGGCATGGATAATAATCGGGCATAAGCATATTACCGAAGCTATGGATTTATAATTAATTATATCTGGTAGGGGAGCATTCTATTTGCGCCGAAGCAGTATCGTGAGGTATTGTGGAGCGGATAGAAAAGAAAATGTAGGCATAAGTAACGATAAAGGGGGCGAGAAACCCCCTCACCGAAAGACTAAGGTTTCCTCAGCCATGCTAATCAGCTGAGGGTTAGTCGGGACCTAACGCGAACCCGAAAGGGGTAGTGGATGGACAATGGGTTAATATTCCCATACTTGCTCACACTAAAAAGGGGACGGAGTGACGTAGCTACTGGAGACTGACGGAATAGTCAAGGCCTAGCCTTCGGGCGAAGCTGCTGTAGTGAACTCGCTTCCAAGAAAAGCCGAAGTGAAGCAACCCGTACCAAAACCGACACAGGTAGTCGAGGAGAGAATCCTAAGGTGCTCGAGTGAGTCGTGGCTAAGGAACTAGGCAAAATAGTCTCGTAACTTCGGAAGAAGAGACGCCATCAGCAATGGTGGCCGCAGTGAAGAGGCCCAGGCGACTGTTTATCAAAAACACAGGACTCTGCTAAATCGAAAGATGCTGTATAGGGTCTGACACCTGCCCGGTGCTGGAAGGTTAAGGAAGGGCGTTAGCGTAAGCGAAGCGTTTGACTGAAGCCCCAGTAAACGGCGGCCGTAACTATAACGGTCCTAAGGTAGCGAAATTCCTTGTCGGGTAAGTTCCGACCTGCACGAATGGTGTAACGATCTGGGCACTGTCTCAGCCACGAGCTCGGTGAAATTGTAGTATCGGTGAAGATGCCGATTACCCGCAATGGGACGAAAAGACCCTGTGAACCTTTACTATAACTTCGTATTGACTTTGAGTAAGTAATGTGTAGGATAGGTGGGAGACTATGAAGCGGGCACGCTAGTGTTCGTGGAGTCAACGTTGAAATACCACCCTTTACTTACTTGGAGCCTAACTTCTTTCAGAAGGACATTGCGTGGTGGGTAGTTTGACTGGGGTGGTCGCCTCCAAAAGAGTAACGGAGGCTTTCAAAGGTACCCTCAGCACGCTTGGTAACCGTGCGTAGAGTGTAATGGCATAAGGGTGCTTGACTGTGAGACCTACAAGTCGATCAGGTGCGAAAGCAGGACATAGTGATCCGGTGGTTCCGTATGGAAGGGCCATCGCTCATAGGATAAAAGGTACTCCGGGGATAACAGGCTAGTCTCCCCCAAGAGCTCATATCGACGGGGAGGTTCGGCACCTCGATGTCGGCTCGTCACATCCTGGGGCTGGAGAAGGTCCCAAGGGTTGGGCTGTTCGCCCATTAAAGTGGCACGCGAGCTGGGTTCAGAACGTCGTGAGACAGTTCGGTCTCTATCTATTGCGGGCGTTAGATGTTTGAGAGGGCTTGATTCTAGTACGAGAGGACCGAATTGAACAAACCTCTGGTGTATCAGTTGTACCGCCAGGTGCACCGCTGAGTAGCTACGTTTGGAAGAGATAAGCACTGAAAGCATATAAGTGCGAAACTCGCCTCAAGATGAGACATCTTTTAAGGGTCGTTGGAGATGACGACGTTGATAGGCTACAGGTGTAAAGACAGTAATGTCATAGCCGAGTAGTACTAATTACCCGTAGATTTATAGCCTATTGGTTACACTAACCCAGGCGTTTGTTGCGCAACAAAGGTTCTCTCTTTGTGAAAGTTTTTATCGATAAATATAATTTAACAATATAATAATTTAACGATGTATCAATTTAATTGTTACACTGTTACATAAGATAAATTGTTACATTAAACCATATTTAGGGTGGTTTTAGCAGAGGGGCTCACCTGTTCCCATTCCGAACACAGAAGTTAAGCCCTCTAGCGCCGATGGTACTGCGAAAGCGGGAGAGTAGGTCGCCGCCAGTTTTTTTTAAAAGCTCATCAATTTATTTTGATGAGCTTTTTTTATGACCATACCTCAAAGAAGAATCGATGCAAGGATACCTCTAATTATATATTGAAATCATTTTCAATACTAAAAACTAGACTGTATGTATTTTAATGAGATTTTTTCGTTTTGAAGTTTCAATCTATAGCATACTAAAGTAATGCAAATTAGTACTTATTAGTCACTGTCTTTACTGAAACCAAAAACTCTTGTTTTTTTCCTTTGTTAATAAAAATACCTACAACATATAAATTAATCTTTGTATTATGTAATAAATATCGTTTATGACTCTACTTCCTCAAGAACAAGAAATCAATCAATTATTCATTCAATCCTAATCAGAATCAATGTTATTTAAAATGATAACTAAGAATTATCGGAATGTATTAGAAAAATAATATTATGTAAGAATGTAATCTGAAAGGGTTGCATTTTTTATTTTTAAATATTTAAGGACTAATAATTTTAACGGGTTATAAAAATTCCTTTTTTCAAGGTATATTTTGTTATATATTGAATAATATTGATTCATTCCAAGTCCGGATAAATATTCCAGAGAATATTTTATTTATGTCGAGTATGCTTTCAATAATAATAATCGAGTATATTTTCCAAATTAAACTTCCTACAAGTCAGCGTTATAAGAAAAACTCACCTAAATAAGTTTGCTAATATTTGCGAGGTGAGCTAAGAAAGTCTATTTTTGCCACCGCTTTGAGAGATAAGCAGCGCAGGAGTTACAGGTTAATAGATATTGAGTATTTAATGAGAATAAAATTATTGAATATAAAATAATAAAAAGCTTGTAGGAATAAAAAGATTACTTATCTTTGCAATCCGAAATCGAGAGATCTAGGGGCGCAGGAGAGGGGTTAAGAACATACTAAAATAATTTTCGAGGTTACGAAAAAAAAACTTCAAAAAAGTTTTGGTAGTTTGGGAAAAACTTTTTACTTTTGCACTCGCAAATCAGGGACAAGATGACAGATTAAGAATCCTGAGGAAGCGAAAAGAACAAAGTTCATTGACATAACATATAACAACCAAGTAAGGAAAAAAAACCAAAGCGTCAATTTAAAATTGAGTTTGAGTATAAGGACAAACAAACATACAATGGAGAGTTTGATCCTGGCTCAGGATGAACGCTAGCGGGAGGCCTAACACATGCAAGCCGAGCGGTATTGTTTCTTCGGAAATGAGAGAGCGGCGCACGGGTGCGGAACACGTGTGCAACCTGCCTTTATCTGGGGGATAGCCTTTCGAAAGGAAGATTAATACCCCATAATATAATTGATGGCATCATTGATTATTGAAAACTCCGGTGGATAGAGATGGGCACGCGCAAGATTAGATAGTTGGTAGGGTAACGGCCTACCAAGTCAGTGATCTTTAGGGGGCCTGAGAGGGTGATCCCCCACACTGGTACTGAGACACGGACCAGACTCCTACGGGAGGCAGCAGTGAGGAATATTGGACAATGGGTGAGAGCCTGATCCAGCCATCCCGCGTGAAGGACGACGGCCCTATGGGTTGTAAACTTCTTTTGTATAGGGATAAACCTTTCCACGTGTGGAAAGCTGAAGGTACTATACGAATAAGCACCGGCTAACTCCGTGCCAGCAGCCGCGGTAATACGGAGGGTGCAAGCGTTATCCGGATTTATTGGGTTTAAAGGGTCCGTAGGCGGATCTGTAAGTCAGTGGTGAAATCTCATAGCTTAACTATGAAACTGCCATTGATACTGCAGGTCTTGAGTGAGGTAGAAGTAGCTGGAATAAGTAGTGTAGCGGTGAAATGCATAGATATTACTTAGAACACCAATTGCGAAGGCAGGTTACTATGTCTTAACTGACGCTGATGGACGAAAGCGTGGGGAGCGAACAGGATTAGATACCCTGGTAGTCCACGCCGTAAACGATGCTAACTCGTTTTTGGGTTTTCGGATTCAGAGACTAAGCGAAAGTGATAAGTTAGCCACCTGGGGAGTACGTTCGCAAGAATGAAACTCAAAGGAATTGACGGGGGCCCGCACAAGCGGTGGATTATGTGGTTTAATTCGATGATACGCGAGGAACCTTACCAAGACTTAAATGGGAAATGACAGATTTAGAAATAGATCCTTCTTCGGACATTTTTCAAGGTGCTGCATGGTTGTCGTCAGCTCGTGCCGTGAGGTGTTAGGTTAAGTCCTGCAACGAGCGCAACCCCTGTCACTAGTTGCTACCATTCAGTTGAGGACTCTAGTGAGACTGCCTACGCAAGTAGAGAGGAAGGTGGGGATGACGTCAAATCATCACGGCCCTTACGTCTTGGGCCACACACGTAATACAATGGCCGGTACAGAGGGCAGCTACCAGGTGACTGGATGCAAATCTCGAAAGCCGGTCTCAGTTCGGATTGGAGTCTGCAACTCGACTCTATGAAGCTGGAATCGCTAGTAATCGCGCATCAGCCATGGCGCGGTGAATACGTTCCCGGGCCTTGTACACACCGCCCGTCAAGCCATGGAAGTCTGGGGTACCTGAAGTCGGTGACCGTAACAGGAGCTGCCTAGGGTAAAACAGGTAACTAGGGCTAAGTCGTAACAAGGTAGCCGTACCGGAAGGTGCGGCTGGAACATCTCATTTTAGAGACTATACGTCAAAAAATATTAAAGTGCTTTATACAAAAGCTTTGGTTTTTTTACTCGGTTGATTATATAAAAAATAAACCCACTAGAAATTAGTAAAGGGAATGAGATAATTATTAATTAATAATTGTTAATTATTAATTATTTAATAGTCTCGTAGCTCAGCTGGTTAGAGCGCTACACTGATAATGTAGAGGTCGGCAGTTCGAGCCTGCCCGAGACTACTAATTAAAGTTTAAGGTTTAGAGTTTAAAGTTGAGGGTTTTAACCCGAAACAAAAAACCTAAAACCCGAAGCACCTAGCGGGGAATTAGCTCAGCTGGCTAGAGCGCCTGCCTTGCACGCAGGAGGTCAAGGGTTCGACTCCCTTATTCTCCACAGTTTTAGGAGTTTGATTTAAAAGTTACGATTGGAGCCAACAACAACAATTGTTCATCAGACGAATAGAAAGCAAAAAGATCATTGACATTAACGGTAAAGACATCACAAAGAGAAAACCGAGCGCAAACAAGCGCTTGAGTAACCTAAAAATAGGAAAGAAATCGTTAAGGGCGTATGGCGGATGCCTAGGCTTTCAGAGGCGAAGAAGGACGTGGTAAGCTGCGAAAAGCTGCGGGGATCGGCACACACGAATTGATCCGCAGATGTCCGAATGGGGCAACCCAATACATTGAAGATGTATTACCCGCCGTAAGGCGAGGAGCAAACCCGGAGAACTGAAACATCTAAGTACCCGGAGGAAAAGAAATCGAAGAGATTCCGTAAGTAGTGGCGAGCGAAAGCGGATTAGCCCAAAAGTTTTTATATGTTTAAAAGAATGTTCTGGAAAGAACAGCCATAGAGGGTGATAGCCCCGTATTTGAAAGGCATATTTGGATGATAAATGAGTAGGGCGGGACACGTGAAATCCTGTCTGAATATGGGGGGACCATCCTCCAAGGCTAAATACTCCTGAAAGACCGATAGTGAACAAGTACTGTGAAGGAAAGGTGAAAAGCACTTCGAATAGAAGGGTGAAATAGAACCTGAAACCGTACGCCTACAAGCGGTCGGAGCACCTATATGGTGTGACGGCGTGCCTTTTGCATAATGAGCCTACGAGTTAATTTTACTAGCGAGGTTAAGGACTTCAGGTCCGGAGCCGGAGCGAAAGCGAGTCTGAATAGGGCGCATAGTTAGTAGGATTAGACGCGAAACCTTGTGATCTACCCATGGGCAGGTTGAAGCTTTGGTAACACAAAGTGGAGGACCGAACCGGTTGACGTTGAAAAGTCTTCGGATGACTTGTGGGTAGGGGTGAAAGGCCAATCAAACTGGGAGATAGCTCGTACTCCCCGAAATGCATTTAGGTGCAGCGTTGAGACAAGTTTATTAGAGGTAGAGCTACTGATTGGATGCGGGGGAGTCAAATCCTACCAATTCCTGACAAACTCCGAATGCTAATAAATGTTTCTCAGCAGTGAGGGCGCGGGTGCTAAGGTCCGTGTCCGAGAGGGAAAGAACCCAGACCAACAGCTAAGGTCCCTAAATATATGCTAAGTTGAAACAACGCGGTTGGACTGCATTGACAGCTAGGATGTTGGCTTGGAAGCAGCCATTCATTTAAAGAGTGCGTAACAGCTCACTAGTCGAGCGGTCCGGCATGGATAATAATCGGGCATAAGCATATTACCGAAGCTATGGATTTATAATTAATTATATCTGGTAGGGGAGCATTCTATTTGCGCCGAAGCAGTATCGTGAGGTATTGTGGAGCGGATAGAAAAGAAAATGTAGGCATAAGTAACGATAAAGGGGGCGAGAAACCCCCTCACCGAAAGACTAAGGTTTCCTCAGCCATGCTAATCAGCTGAGGGTTAGTCGGGACCTAACGCGAACCCGAAAGGGGTAGTGGATGGACAATGGGTTAATATTCCCATACTTGCTCACACTAAAAAGGGGACGGAGTGACGTAGCTACTGGAGACTGACGGAATAGTCAAGGCCTAGCCTTCGGGCGAAGCTGCTGTAGTGAACTCGCTTCCAAGAAAAGCCGAAGTGAAGCAACCCGTACCAAAACCGACACAGGTAGTCGAGGAGAGAATCCTAAGGTGCTCGAGTGAGTCGTGGCTAAGGAACTAGGCAAAATAGTCTCGTAACTTCGGAAGAAGAGACGCCATCAGCAATGGTGGCCGCAGTGAAGAGGCCCAGGCGACTGTTTATCAAAAACACAGGACTCTGCTAAATCGAAAGATGCTGTATAGGGTCTGACACCTGCCCGGTGCTGGAAGGTTAAGGAAGGGCGTTAGCGTAAGCGAAGCGTTTGACTGAAGCCCCAGTAAACGGCGGCCGTAACTATAACGGTCCTAAGGTAGCGAAATTCCTTGTCGGGTAAGTTCCGACCTGCACGAATGGTGTAACGATCTGGGCACTGTCTCAGCCACGAGCTCGGTGAAATTGTAGTATCGGTGAAGATGCCGATTACCCGCAATGGGACGAAAAGACCCTGTGAACCTTTACTATAACTTCGTATTGACTTTGAGTAAGTAATGTGTAGGATAGGTGGGAGACTATGAAGCGGGCACGCTAGTGTTCGTGGAGTCAACGTTGAAATACCACCCTTTACTTACTTGGAGCCTAACTTCTTTCAGAAGGACATTGCGTGGTGGGTAGTTTGACTGGGGTGGTCGCCTCCAAAAGAGTAACGGAGGCTTTCAAAGGTACCCTCAGCACGCTTGGTAACCGTGCGTAGAGTGTAATGGCATAAGGGTGCTTGACTGTGAGACCTACAAGTCGATCAGGTGCGAAAGCAGGACATAGTGATCCGGTGGTTCCGTATGGAAGGGCCATCGCTCATAGGATAAAAGGTACTCCGGGGATAACAGGCTAGTCTCCCCCAAGAGCTCATATCGACGGGGAGGTTCGGCACCTCGATGTCGGCTCGTCACATCCTGGGGCTGGAGAAGGTCCCAAGGGTTGGGCTGTTCGCCCATTAAAGTGGCACGCGAGCTGGGTTCAGAACGTCGTGAGACAGTTCGGTCTCTATCTATTGCGGGCGTTAGATGTTTGAGAGGGCTTGATTCTAGTACGAGAGGACCGAATTGAACAAACCTCTGGTGTATCAGTTGTACCGCCAGGTGCACCGCTGAGTAGCTACGTTTGGAAGAGATAAGCACTGAAAGCATATAAGTGCGAAACTCGCCTCAAGATGAGACATCTTTTAAGGGTCGTTGGAGATGACGACGTTGATAGGCTACAGGTGTAAAGACAGTAATGTCATAGCCGAGTAGTACTAATTACCCGTAGATTTATAGCCTATTGGTTACACTAACCCAGGCGTTTGTTGCGCAACAAAGGTTCTCTCTTTGTGAAAGTTTTTATCGATAAATATAATTTAACAATATAATAATTTAACGATGTATCAATTTAATTGTTACACTGTTACATAAGATAAATTGTTACATTAAACCATATTTAGGGTGGTTTTAGCAGAGGGGCTCACCTGTTCCCATTCCGAACACAGAAGTTAAGCCCTCTAGCGCCGATGGTACTGCGAAAGCGGGAGAGTAGGTCGCCGCCAGTTTTTTTTAAAAGCTCATCAATTTATTTTGATGAGCTTTTTTTATGACCATACCTCAAAGAAGAATCGATGCAAGGATACCTCTAATTATATATTGAAATCATTTTCAATACTAAAAACTAGACTGTATGTATTTTAATGAGATTTTTTCGTTTTGAAGTTTCAATCTATAGCATACTAAAGTAATGCAAATTAGTACTTATTAGTCACTGTCTTTACTGAAACCAAAAACTCTTGTTTTTTTCCTTTGTTAATAAAAATACCTACAACATATAAATTAATCTTTGTATTATGTAATAAATATCGTTTATGACTCTACTTCCTCAAGAACAAGAAATCAATCAATTATTCATTCAATCCTAATCAGAATCAATGTTATTTAAAATGATAACTAAGAATTATCGGAATGTATTAGAAAAATAAGTTGATAGAAATACAGTAAATCAAAGAAAAGAGAAGCGCTGTAAGCCGGATTCTGTTGAAGCTTGTTATTTATCTGCGTGATACATTGCTGCATCACTTTTGCTGCCTACCCCTCATCAATGGCCGGGCTAACCTTAAATGATGATATACTTGGCATTGCACCGCATAGAGTTTACCTGGTTTCACTACAGCCGAACTGTACATACTTTCTGTTGCACTTGTCCTATTTTCACAAATGACGGATGTTATCCGCTATGCCGCCCTATGGTGTCCGGACTTTCCTACCCAATTCGAAAATTGAATCAACAAGCCACGCTTCTCTGAACTGCAAAAGTAACCAATATCTTTCTATTTTTTAATCATTTTCTTAGATAATATCAGTTGTCCTTTTTGATAAACATTAATCCAATAATCCTGAGAAATCAATTTTGATATATCAATCTTCTCTTGTTTGCACAAATCTACATTTTGCTTTTTGATGAGCTTACCAGAGTTATCAATTATTCTAACTTCAACCTTTTCTGTAAAGCCAGATTTACTTTCCATAATCACAAAATCTTCTGCAGGATTTGGATAAAGTATAAAATCAAATTGTTTTGCTCTAATATCATTAATGCCCAATTGTGTCTTATTAATTGTCCAAGAAATAGTTGATAAATGGATTGTACTGTGGTTATCTGTTCTTACCATCGTAGTATTATCATAGACATTAAATAAAACAGTGTTGGTTCCGGTATTTAACTGTGAAGATTGAATTGTTATTTCACTTACGTCGTTTGCAATAGAATTGTTATTTAATTTCCATTCAGATTTTAATGTATTGGGAATTGGTAAAATTAAATTGACTTTTAAGTCTAAGTTTTGATTAGTTGTTATAGTTGCGGAATTGGAAGGAGTAAAACTATCAATCGGGTTTTTTGTCAAATGTATTTTCTCAACCAAAGCCTCTCTACAGACATTACAGAATTGACGATTCAGATATCGCATTTCACAATTTTGATGGGGACGATACCAAGCCGTATTTTCCGTGAATTGGTAAATTCCAATATTTCCTGTATTCAACCAGTTTTTCCAACGCACGGTTTCTGTATTCGAGGTTTTAGTTTTATTCGGGGACTCTCCTGAACCGGAAAACCAATATTCATCTGCCAGTTTACCAAAAGAATGTCCCAATTCGTGATATGCAACATCTGGAGCTTGATCGTTTCTCGATAAGAAGGCATAAGTTCCTCCACAACCTCCATACTCTGTATCATTTCCTAAAACCAAAGCAATATCAAATTCAGGGATATTGGCAGCTAGAGTTTGAGTCACTTTGTTTACACTTCCGTAGATGCAACGGTGCGTTCCAGAATTGTCATAAGAACTATTGAGATAATTATTAGGATTAGAAATCGGAATCACAGGTTCTGAAACATCGGAAGCCGTTCCGGGATGCTTAACTCCACTTTCTTGTGAAATAACCTTCAATGCATAAACATTGAAGTAGTTTTTATAATTAGAATAAGGCGCTTTGTTCATCAAATAATTTGAAACAAATGTCGCATCTGTTAGAAATGTAGATTGTTCACTTGCCGTATAACCATCCCCTAAAATAACAAGATTGATCCTTTTATCTTTTGCACCACTTTCTATTAATGGAACCAGATCAAATATTTGACCGAAAGATATAGTATAAAATAAAAGACATAATAAGTAGATGTGTTTCATAATTATAATTTTATAGTGAATATTAAGTTGGATTGATTATTCTCTGATTTGTGAATTTCTAATTTTGAGATATTACCGTTATCATTATATCGGTAGAAAAATTCTGCTTTATCCAGCTTTCCAATTTGCTTTTCCATAGATTCTTTTCCATAAGACTCAAAAACCGGAGAAAAAGGATTATCTATTATCGAGGTTTTGTAAACTTGATTATTTCTATCAAACAAAACCATCTTGTAAAAGGTGTTGGTAACGTCTTTCGCCGTTCCAAATTCTTCGTTCTTGAAAAAACCATCAGACACTTTTTTGTCTACCAGCTTTATGCTTTCTTTTCCATTATTTGTTTTCTCTCCTTCGAAAAAAAGATAAACAATTTTGGAAACTGGATTTTCATTAATGTTATCCTGATTAAAAGATGATTGTACAGACTGAGTGTTACAACTCAATATTAAAATGAGAATAAAACAAAAAAGGAACTTGGCAACTTTATTGATAATCATAAGGTAAATATAACCAATAATTTATATAGAAATTAACAGTATTTAACAAAATAAATTAAACCTTAGGAATTTGATAGAAAAACGATAAAATCCTTATCTTCGTTTCCGGAATGGAGAGTAAACAGAAAGAGTTTTCTAAATTGATAAAGAATAACCAAGGACTTATTATCAAAGTCTCACGTCTTTATACCCATTCTTTGGAGGATCAGGAAGATCTTTTTCAAGAGATTGTGTTACAACTTTGGAAATCTTACGACTCATTCCAAGGTAATTCCAAAATTTCTACATGGATGTATCGTGTTGCACTTAATACGGCTATCACATTATTCAGAAAAAAAACAAGACAGCCGCAGACAGACGAATTACAAGATTTTCACAGCAAGAATTTTCTAGAAGATTCTGATGAAAAACAGCAACAGATTTCCTTATTGTACAAGGTTATAAAAATGTTGCCCGATGTAGAAAGAGCTATTGTGATGATGTATCTGGATGATGAACCTTATAAAGAAATCGCAGAAACATTAGGAATTACAGAAGTAAATGCAAGAGTGAAAATGAACAGATTAAAGAAAACATTAAAAGAATTAATGATAAAGCATGCCTAACTCAGAAGACTTTGATATAGATTCTCTCAAAAAATCCTGGCAGGAACAGGTGATTTCTGATGGCTACAATCAGGATGAGATTGAGGTGATGCTCAATAAAAAATCCAGAAATTATGTAAAATACATTCTGTGGATTAGTGTGGCCGAATTTATCATTTTTGGGATAATCAATTTTATAGCATTATTTTCATCCAGTTTCCATACAGATTTTACCAGTATTTTGAACAAACTTCAGATTAAAAATCAAAGTGAAGTCGAGTTTTCTTTGGACAAAATTTATTATTGGATTAAGATTGCAAGCCTTGTAATTACGGGAGTCTTTGTCATCATTTTTTATAAAAACTATAAAAAGATAGATGTAGAAGCTAACTTGAAGAAATTTATCATTCACATTATTAATTTCAAAAAATCAGTCAATCTTTTTATCTTCAGTAATATCGTTTTGTTATTCCTTTTCATAGGAAGTTTCACGAGTTTTATCATCTTTACAATTAGACGACAGAATATTGAGATAGATAACCCTACGTTTTGGGGCTTGATTACAGGTGTTATTTTCAGTCTTTTAGTTTGCATCATCCTCATTTTGCTCTACTACAAAATCGCTTACGGGATCATCCTGAAAAGGCTTTCAAAGAACCTGAAACAACTGGAAAAGATAGATTCTGAGAAAGATAATTAATTATTATTTGGGCAGCTTTTTCCGCGCTCCGTTCCCGCTATTTTTGCCAAAGCTTTTCCCAAGCAAAAAATGAGCTCCACTCAGCTCGGGCTGCGTGTGATTCAACTTTATCAATTCAACCGATTAAGGATTATGCGGTTGGAACAATTTTCCTTATCTTTGCACCCACTAAAAGTTCTTTGAAATGCTGGGAAGAAGACAAATCCGCGAAAAAGTTGTAGAATCTTTGTATTCTTACTATCAAAACCCTATCAAGTTTGATGTTCTTGAGAAAAATATGTTCTCAGAAATCAACAAAATCTATCATCTCTACATTTACGAACTCAACTTTCTTGTTGGTCTCAAACGTTTGGCAGAAGACCAAATGGAAATCGGGAAAAACAAATTCCTGAAAACTAAGGAAGATGAAAATCCTAATCAAAAATTTACCAGAAACCAAATTCTTCTTCAAATTGAAGACAATGAAGAAAGAAGAAGTTTTTCTGAAAAGCACAAAGAATTGATCTGGGATCCGAATGATGAGATTTTGGTAAAAACATTCCAAAGAATCAAAGCCGGAAAACGTTATCAGGATTATATGCAGGACGAAGAAATTTCGTTTGAAGATGACCAAAAATTCATTGGTAAACTGTTCCTGCGATATATTGCGGAAAATACAGATTTACACGAGAGATTCGAGGAAAAAGAAATGTCTTGGGCAGATGATTTTCACATCGCCAACTCTATGATTCAGAAAACCATTGGTTTTATGAAGGAGTCAGAAGCTTCCCATACTTTAATCAAAATGCTAAAAGATGACGAAGACGAGGATTTTGCAAGAAAACTTCTAAGGTCATCTCTTAACAATTGGGAAGAGACAGAAAAGAAATTGGAATCCAAATTACTGAACTGGGATTTAGACAGAATTTCTTTGATTGACAGAATTATTTTGGTGGCTGCCATTACAGAATTGGATCGTTTCCCATTAACAGCATCAAGAATTATTATTAATGAATATATTGATGTTTCCAAAGTGTACGGAACAGAAAAATCCAATATCTTTATCAACGGAATTCTTGACAAATACACAAAAGATTTAAATCGAATTTAATCAAAATATATTTTTAGTATTATGAAATCTATCAAAATATTAGCAGTCGCTGCACTTTGCACACTTGCTTTTTCTTGTAACAAAAAAGAGGAAAACAAACTAGACCATACTCCTGGAGCTGATTCAACTCAAGCAAGTACAGTTGTTGAAGCAATGTCTCAGGAATCTGTTAACCCAGAGGATGCAGCATTGGTAAAAGAAGCACAAAGCAAACCATTGACAACTATTGCATTCAGCGAAACTGACCATAACTTTGGCGATATCAAAAAAGGCGAAAAAGTAGAGCACGTTTACGAAGTAACGAACACAGGAACTAATCCTTTGATTATCTCAAACGTTAAGCCTGGCTGTGGATGTACAGTTCCAGATTATACAAAAGAGCCAATCTTGCCAGGTAAAAAAGGTAAAATCACTTTACATTTTGATTCTACAAACTTCGACGGAGCAGTTAACAAAGTGGCTGATGTTTTTGTAAACGTAGAAAAAGCACCAGTAAGATTAACTTTCTCAGCAAACATTTTACCATAAGACTATGTTGACAGTATTTTTACAGGCAGCGCCGGCACAATCAATGACGCCAACGTTATTGATGATTGGATTGATGTTCGTTGGATTTTATTTTCTGATGATTCGTCCGCAAATGAAAAAACAAAAGCAGGAAAAAACGTTTCAGGAAGCTTTGAAACCAGGCGCAAAAGTGGTTACAACTTCTGGAATGCACGGAACAATCTTCTCTATTAATGAAGATGGCGTAGTTTTGGAAACGCTAAGCGGAAAATTAAAATTCGAAAAAGCGGCTATTTCAAGAGATTTCACCATCGCGAGATTCCCTGAAACTTTTGGAGTTGATAAAAAGAAATAGTATTAATTATTATTCTAAATATAAATCGCCCGAAATCGAAGATTTCGGGCGATTCTTTTACCATCAAATCGTCAATCAACTCATCGTCGAATCAACAATTATTTCGTCACATTGTCAATAAACTCCAAAACCGAATCCTTGCTCCAATCCATCGAGCTATCTTCTTTTTTCAGGATTCTGCCATCCTTTCCAATCAGATAAGTTGTAGGAAAAGCAACGGGCAAAACTTTCGGATCCAATGGGCTTTCTGCGATATAAACAGGAGCCGTATAATTATTTTCTTTCAAGAATTTTTTCACATCTTCCTCTTGGTCCTGCATCGCAATCAGTGCAAACTCCAGCTTATCTTTTTTCAATTGATAAAGCTTCTCAATCGTCGGCCATTCTGTTCTGCAAGGTGGACACCAGGTTCCCCAAAAATTTAGGAAAAGAACCTTTCCGCGCAGATTTTTCAGATTGGTGCTGCTTGTATTGATCCCTTTCAAATCGATGTTCAGAACGTCGTCGGAAAGTGTTGTCTCATCATTGATTTTTGCAACTGTCGGACTCATCGCAATCTGTTCCGATACAAAATCGCGAAGCGGTTTTATCAAAGCAAAAGCCGACAAAACAACAACCAGAATAATATAGATTATATTTTTTCTCAGAAAATTCATATCAAATAATTTAAAAATTGGGGCGTATCCCTCGCCAACGCTTATCATCCAGCCGCTCGGGTCGGGCTATCCACTACTATCTTTTGCTTGTCTTGCAAGACAAGCAAAAGGATATCCGTTACTATCCCTTACGCAGATTCGTCATCAATAGAAAAGAACATTACAATAATTCCAAAAGTTCCTCTATCGTATCAAAACCTCTGTTTTTAGCATAGTACGTTTGCAGTTCCACATAGAATTGGTCTTTCGTGAATTCTTCAGGATTTGCTTTATGTTTATTCAAAAGTTCAGTGCCGTGCTTTGGTCTCGGTCCCCAATGAGCAATCTCCTTAAATTCTTCATCCAGAAAAATAACAATCGGGATTGATTTTCCGCCATTAGTTAAATAGCTGTCAATCAAGCTTGGTTCTTGGTCACGATAAGTAATTCTAACTTCGAACTGTTCAAAAAATTTAACAACAACCGGAATTACCTGACTAGCGTCACCACACCAAGATTCAGAAATAATCAATATTTTCCCATTGAATTTCTTTTTCGCCAAAGTTTCAACTTGTTCAGAATTCGGGAGGTATTTCTCCGTCATTCTGTTCATTCTTTGGATTCCTAATCGGTAATATTCTGCGTAATCAGCTTCTTGAGTATCTTTCGGATTTCCTAATCTTTCTCCAGCATTACGAATATATTCTGTATAAGAAACAGCGTTGTCCCAATATTGTTTGATATCCATTATATTTTTCTGGTTTTATTAATTAAATACATATCTGCTAAAACAAAAGCGGCCAAACTTTCTACAATAGGCACAGCTCTTGGAACCACGCAAGGGTCGTGTCTACCTTTACCTTCAACAGTTACAGATTCGCCATCTTTATTGATGCTTTCCTGCGGACGAAGAATCGTTGCCACAGGTTTGAAAGCTGCTCGGAAATAGATATCCATTCCGTTGGAGATTCCACCTTGGATTCCGCCAGAAAGATTAGATTGTGTTGTTCCATCTTGATTGAAAAGGTCGTTGTGTTCCTTTCCTGTCATTTTTGCACCGCAGAAACCGCTTCCATATTCAAAACCTTTGCAGGCGTTGATATTTAGCATTGCTTTTCCTAATTCAGCGTGCAGTTTATTGAAAATCGGTTCACCCAATCCGGTTGGAACATTTTTTATGACACAAGTCACCGTTCCTCCAATCGTGTTACCTTCTTTCTTAATTTCTTTGATTCTTTCAATCATCTTTTCGGCAGTTTCCTCATCCGGACAACGTACGATATTGCTTTCGGTTTTAGAAAAGTCCAAAGCCTGATAAGGTTTCTCACAGAAGATTTCTCCTACCGAAGAAACGTAAGCATTGATTTCAATTTCCGGAAGAAGTTGTTTGGCCAGAGCACCGGCAACAACCCAATTCAGCGTTTCGCGGGCAGATGATTTTCCGCCGCCGCGATAATCTCGGATTCCATATTTTTGGTCGTAAGTATAATCGGCATGACTTGGACGATAAGCCTGTGCGATATGGTCGTAATCTTTGGAACGCTGGTTTTCATTTTCTACAATGAATCCAATTGGCGTCCCAGTTGTTTTTCCATCAAAAATTCCGGATAAAAATCGAACTTTATCGCCTTCTTTTCTTTGTGTAACAATAGCAGATTGTCCTGGTTTTCTACGGTCAAGTTCCTGTTGAACTTTCTCAATATCGATTTCAAGACCAGCGGGAAAATTAGTAATAATTCCACCATAAGCTTCTCCGTGACTTTCGCCAAAGGAAGAGAGCGTCAAAAAGTTTCCTAAAACATTAAACATATTACAAAATTAAGGATTTTAAAGTGTTCTATTCTATATTTTTGTAAAATGAATTCTAGTAAAACTGTTCTGATTCTCGGTGCTAATTCGGATGTTGCAAAACAAGCTATCAAACTTTACATCAATAAAGGCTATTCTGTGATTGCAGCTTCCAGAAATCTAAAATCTCTGGAAAAATTTGCTGATGAAAATCATTTGGATCAATCTAAAATTGAGATTAACTATTTTGATGCAACTGACTTTTCCTCGCATCAGAATTTCTATGATGAATTATCTGTAAAACCCAACATCGTTGTTTATTCCGCAGGATTTTTAGTGGAAAATCAGGAAGCTTTGAAGAATTTTGACGGAACATTTGAAATGATGAAAACGAATTACATCGGTGCAGTTTCCATTCTTAATATTATTGCAACAGACCAATCAAATAAAAACTTAGAAAGGATTATTGGTTTATCATCGTTATCAGGTGTTCGTGGTCGTAAAAGTAATTTCGTTTATGGAAGCACTAAGTCTGCTTTTACACAATATTTGGCTGGACTAAGACAAGAATTAGCTTCGAGAAAAATCATAGTAAATGTTCTTGTGATTGGATACATTAATACGAAAATCAATGCAGGATTAGAACTCAATAAAAATCTGATTATGGAACCTGATTATGTTGCTAAGTTTATTATTGATGCAGGAAACTCTTTCGAAATTGTTCCGAACTGGAAATGGAAAATCATCTATTGGATTTTGAAATTGTCTCCGGAATTTTTGGTGGCAAAGTTACCTTAATACAAAAATTTTAATTCATATTATTTTAGTATGAATTGAATTATTTTAATAGATTTGTTCCTTTAAAATTGTTTTTAATGGAACTGAAATCATTAGATAAAGTCAGTAATCTTACTTCGGACCAATTTATTTCTCAATATATGAAACAGAATATTCCGGTAATACTAGAAGATTTTGTTGATTCTCAGAGTGCTGCATTTCAAAAATGGAATTATGATTATTTCAAGGAAATTGCCGGAGAAAAAGAAGTGGATGTTTATGGTGGGGAAATCCATTCTCTCAACAGAGCGGCCAGTAAACCGATTGCAAAAATGACTTTTGCAGAATATCTTGACCTCATCTCAGAAAAAGCAACAGAATATCGTTTGTTTCTTTTTAATCTACTGACCATCAAACCGGAACTCAAAAAAGATATTAATTACAGAGACATTACAAAAGGTAAAGTTCTTCATTGGCTGCCGTTTATGTTTTTCGGAGGCGAAGGTTCCAATACCCGAAATCACGTTGATATCGATATGTCACACGTTTTTTTGACACAATATCAAGGTGTGAAAAGAGTTTGGCTTTTTCCACTCAACCAATCTGATTTGCTTTACAAGTTGCCTTACAATTTTCATAGCATTGCCAATCTTAAAACTTCAACCCAAGAAGAATTCCCAGGATTGAAATATCTTAGAGGTTACGAAGCAATTCTCAAACCGGGAGAAACACTTTATATGCCTTCTGGCTGGTGGCATTTTATCCAATATGAAACGGAAGGCTATTCTATATCAGTAAGAGCATTGCCGTCTAAATTGATAGAAAAATGGCGAGGATTTAGGAATCTTGTATTTACAAGACATTTTGATAATCTGATGAGAAAACTTTTCAAAGAAAAGTGGTTTGATTATAAAGTTTCTGTTGCGAAGAAAAGAGCTCAAAACGCCATTGATAAAATCGAAGGAAAACATATTCTGGATGATATTCCTGATATCCCGATACATTTTTGAAAATATTTATGTGTCTAAAAAGTTGAAAAATCGATTTATTCGTAGATAGAACTTCCTTTCAATATATCTGAGAAAACTTTCCAATCAATTTTTTCTAAATCAATTTCTTGATTGATATTTTGATAATATCCATCTATATCTTCAACATATCTTGCCATTGCTTCCAAAAAGTCTTCGATTGTTTTATTTTCCCATTGGGCATTGTTTTTTATAAATTCAACTCTAAGGTTTTCTATAAATTGAATGAATTCTTGTTTTGTCATAACTATTTATTGAGATGTAATACTATCATTTTTAATAAAATCAAATGCGGAAGTTCTTACATCTCCAATTGTAGCATCGATACTATATTTTTTCGAAATGATAGTATATCTTTTGTCTTCATAACAATGTCTAAAGACTTCAATCGGAATATTTTTACCATTTTTAAAATTAATAAATCCCTTGCATTTTTCGCATCTAAAACGACCTTCTGAAGATTCAAAATTCTTGAAAGCATCCCTTATCTCATCTGGATTTATGAAAAAGTTATCTACTTCAAATGAAATAATTTTATTTTCACTTAAAGTATTATTGAAATCTTGTTTTATTAATTCTTTTGATAGCATAAAACAAATGAAACTAATAATCATTGCAATTCCAGCAATACTGTTAATTTTAAATATTTTATCAGAAACTTCTTCCTGTCTGCTTGAAGGATAAAAGGTGGATTTTTTTATTATTAATAAAATCAGAAATACTACTACGATTATAGCAGAAATATATCCAAATGTTACAATTGTTGAAATCACTGTTTCCATAAAAAAAGCGAGAAAAAATTCTCGCTTCTAATTTATGATTTTAAATCTAATTTCAATTCCAACTCAGTAAGTTGTTCCTGATGAATTGGTGCCGGCGCATCAATCATTACGTCTCTTCCTGAATTGTTTTTCGGGAATGCGATGTAATCTCTAATCACTTCGTTTCCGTCCAAGATTGCAACCAATCTGTCAAACCCAAAAGCTAAACCTCCGTGAGGCGGCGCTCCGTATTTGAAAGCATTCATCAGGAATCCGAACTGTGCTTCAGCTTCTTCTTTTGAGAATCCTAATAAGTCAAACATTTTGGACTGCAAATCTTTATCAAAAATTCGGATAGAACCTCCACCGATTTCGTTTCCGTTAAGAACTAAATCGTATGCGTTGGCTCTTGCTTTTCCAGGGTCAGTTTCCAATAAATGGAAATCTTCGGTTTTCGGAGAAGTGAATGGATGGTGCATTGCGTGGTATCTTCCAGATTCTTCATCAAATTCCAATAATGGGAAATCTACAACCCAAAGTGGTGCAAATTCATTTCCTTTTCTGAGTCCAAGACGATTTCCTAATTCCATTCTCAAAGCTGAAAGCTGTGTTCTTACTTTATCCGCGTTTCCGCTCATTAAGAACATCAAATCTCCAGCTTTTGCGCCAAACTTTTCAGTGATTTTCTTCAAATCGTCTTCAGAATAGAATTTGTTAACGGATGAAGTTACAACACCGTCGTTCTGGAATTTAATCCAAACCATTCCGGTTGCTCCGATTTGTGGACGTTTTACCCAATCAATTAATTCATCGATTTGTTTTCTGGTGTAATCCGCAATTCCTTCAACATTAATCCCAACAACCAATTCAGAATCATCGAATATTTTGAAATCCTTTCCTTTAACCAATTCATTCAGTTCCACGAATTCCATTCCGAAACGGATGTCCGGTTTGTCGTTTCCATATTTCTGCATTGCATCAGCAAACGTCATTCTTGGGAAATCTTGAAAATCTTGTCCTGTAATATCTTTCAATAATGTTTTGGTCATTCCTTCGAAAACATTCATAATGTCTTCTTGCTCTACGAACGCCATTTCGCAATCGATTTGAGTGAATTCCGGCTGTCTGTCGGCTCGCAAATCCTCGTCACGGAAACATTTCACGATTTGGAAATATCTGTCCATTCCGCCAACCATCAACAATTGTTTGAAAGTTTGTGGTGATTGAGGAAGCGCATAAAACTGTCCGGGATTCATTCTGCTTGGAACTACGAAATCTCTCGCACCTTCTGGAGTTGACTTAATCAAAACAGGTGTTTCAACTTCGATGAAGCCGTTATCAGAAAGATAATTTCTCACTTTCTGCGCCATTTTGTGACGGAAAATCAGTTTGTCTTTCACAGGATTTCTTCTGATATCCAGATATCTGTATTTCATTCTCAACTCTTCTCCACCATCAGTTTCGTCTTCGATAGTGAATGGAGGAAGTTCAGAAGCATTTAATATTTTTAAATCGGAAACCAAAATTTCGATGTCGCCGGTTGGGATTTTCGGGTTTTTGGAAGCACGTTCTATAACAGTTCCTTCTACCTGAATCACAAATTCACGACCTAATTTCTTAGCCGATTCCAACAATTCTTTTGAGCTTCTTTCCTCGTCCAAAACCAATTGTGTAATGCCGTAACGATCTCGCAAATCGACCCAAATCATAAAACCTTTGTCACGGATGGTTTGTACCCAACCGGAAAGTGTTACTTTTTCATTCAGATTTGCCAGCGTCAGTTCGCCGTTTGTGTGTGTACGGAACATAAAATTTAGTTTAAAGTTTAGATGTTCAAGGTTTAAGGTTCGATGTGTCAACTTTGAATTGTGAACTTTGTACCTTGAATTTTCGAGTGCAAAGATAAGGTTTTGTGAGAAATAATTTTGATTGATGTTAAAAGGTTTTTTGATGTCAAAAGTTGAATCTTGGCGCAGCGCGTAAGGGATAGTAGTGGATATCTTTTTCTGTTCTGTGAACAGGAAAAGATAGGAACGGATAGCCCGACCCGAGCGGTTGGCCCTTCGAGAGCCTCAGGATGATGAGCACCGGCGAGGGATACGCCCAAAGTATTGGATAATTAAAAATTAATTCATAAATTCGTAATAATCAAATACTTAATTATTATGGGAAAAGGTGATCAAAAATCTACCAAAGGTAAAAGAGTGCGCGGAAGCTATGGCAAAACGAGACCGAGAAAATCTTCTCAACCAATAGCTGTATCAGAAAAACCGACCAAAGTAAAAGCTGAACCAAAGCCGAAAACAGCGAAACCAAAAGCTGAAAAAGCAGAGGAAACCGAAGAAAAACCAAAAGTAAAACGAACAAAAAAAGCCGAAGAATAATCTTCGGCTTTTATATTTTAAATGTGGAATTATTTTCCAAAAATGCTTCCCAGCAATCCACCCAATCCGCCTTGTTGAGATTGTTGCTGTTGGTTTCCACCGCCAAGAACATTGCCTATAATATCTCCCAAACCGCCGCCAGAAGATTGCGTTGCTCCGCCGATAACGCTTCCTAAAATATCACTCAAAGGATTGTTGGATGCCTGAGCTTCCTGAGCAGAACCGCCAAGAATCCCACCTAACAAATCTCCTAATCCGCCTCCTGAATTAACATTGTTGGCTTGCTTTTGCTGACCGATATAACCCATAATGACAGGCGCCAAAGTTGCCAAGACCGGTCCGATTTTGTCCATAGAAATTCCTGTATTTGCGGATAATTGATTTTCTACGTTGGTTTTGTTTCCGCCAAAAATATGGTCAAGGATTGAGTTTCCTTCTTGTTCTCTTTCTAGAGCTTGAGCAGGATTATTCAAGATGCTTCCATCGTGATGTTTGTCCAAGGTTGCATTCAGTTTGTCTGCTTCTTCAGCGTTTTCTGATTTCTTTTTCAAATAGCTAATCACCAAAGGTGCTGCTACAACCAATAACGCAATGATTTGATTTTTGCTGATTCCGAATTTGTTTTCAGCCTGTTCAGCGACTTGATTACCGGCGCTTCCCGTGATAAGGTCTAATAGACTCATAATTTATGTTTTTAAAAATGTTATTAGTAAAGATAAAAACATTTGGCAATTTTTACACAAAAAATTTTAGTTTTTAAAAATCGGAACATTGCTGCAAGCTTCGCCAAACATCAGAGATTTCACAAGAGGTTTCAGCTGTTCCACCAATTCCACATAGGCGTTATTGGGGATCAACTCGTCGCTGCAGCCTTTTACCAGAACACGTTTGTCTCTCATCTCAGAGAAATCATAAGTTTGGATAGCGTTATGCATTAGCAAAACTTCCAAATCTTCTCTGTTTCCGAAAACAATTTTCTTCGCAGCACCTGTAACTTTGGACGTAATCAGAAAGTAAGCCCAAAGTGGAATGATCACATCCTCAGAACAATAGATGTAAACATAAGCATCTCTGTAAACTTCCTCGTCAATATTTTTAATTTTCTCACGGAAATCCTTCTCCTTCAAAATCATTCCTTCCCAAAGAAAATCTTTGATGTCGATTCCCAAACGTTTTCCTTTCGGAACAAGGTCAGAAATATCAAAATTCACCAATCCGCTATTTGCAACTTTATTTACGATTTCTTCCATTTTTCTTAGTAATAATATTTTTTAGGAGCTTAATCCCGCTATCCACTATATCTTTTTTGTCATTGCGAACAAAGTGAAGCAATCTTTAGAAATTTTCACCGCAATGGCAAAAAAGGATGCCGTTACTATCGGGGCTAGGCATTGGTCTGTAAAACAAATTTTCTCATATCAGAACTTTCCCAATCCTAATCGCTTAAAAAACTTTAATTTTGTTCAAAGTTAATTATTTTGAACGGAAAACTTCTTTAGATTTATCTATCGAAAAGACTTTCAAAATCTAAAACCCAAAACCTTGAAATATTACATCATAGCAGGCGAAGCTTCCGGCGATTTGCACGCTTCCAACTTAATGAAAGCCATCAAACAGAAAGACCAAAACGCAGATTTTCGTTTTTGGGGCGGTGACCTGATGCAGAAACAAGGCGGAACTCTGGTTAAGCATTACCGCGATTTGGCTTTTATGGGTTTTCTGGAAGTAGTTCAGAATCTGAGAACGATTCTTAATAATATCAAATTCTGTAAAAAAGACATTCAGGAAAACAAACCCGATGTTTTGATTTTAGTGGATTATCCAGGATTCAATTTGAGGATTGCGAAGTTTGCGAAAGAATTGGGAATTAAGGTTGTTTATTATATCTCACCTCAGCTTTGGGCTTGGAAAGAAGGTCGTGTAGAAACGATTAAAAAATACGTGGATGAGATGCTGGTGATACTTCCTTTTGAGAAAGATTTCTATAAAAAACATCAAGTCGAAGCACATTTTGTGGGACATCCTTTATTGGATGCGATTGACGGTTTACCACATATTGACATTCAGCAATTCAAAAAAGAAAATCATCTTAATGATAAAGAGATTATTGCGCTTTTACCGGGCTCCAGAAAACAAGAAGTTTCTAAAATGCTTGAAACGATGCTGTCTGTGAGAAATGACTTTCCGGATTACCAATTCGTAATTGCCGGTGCGCCAAGTCTTGATAAAGATTTTTATGAGCAGTTTGTGGATGATGATGTTCATTTCGTTTCCAATAGAACTTACGATTTGCTGAGATGCTCCAAAGCCGCTTTGGTAACTTCGGGAACGGCAACTCTGGAGACCGCTTTGCTCAATATTCCGGAAGTGGTTTGCTACAAAGGAAGCAGGATTTCTTACGAAATTGGGAAACGACTGATCAAGAATATCAAATATATTTCCCTTGTGAATCTGATTATGGACAAAGAAGTTGTTACGGAATTAATTCAAAACGAATTGAATACTAAAAATCTCGTTGAAGAACTTAATAAAATTCTCAATACTAAGAAAAGAGATGATGTTTTGAATAATTACGAAGTTTTAAGAACCAAACTCGGAGGAAGCGGCGCCAGTCAAAATGCAGCAGAACTTATTGTAAATCTGAAATAATGAGATTGGAAAAATTATTACAAAAAATAGAATCATTACTTCCTGAAATTAATAAAGAAAATTTAAAAGTTTCCAAAGCTTCTGTTGGTTGGCACCTGGAACATTCTTTACTAATTCTGAATGGAAGTCTGAAAGGTCTCACGATGACCAATTCTGACAATTATAATCCAAAATTCAGCATCAAAAAATTTATTTTTATCAATTTCGGAATCATTCCAAGAGGGAAAATCAAGTCTCCGAAGCAATTTATTCCATTAGAAATGCCAACCAAAGAAAGTGTAGAAAAGCTTTTGAATCTGGCGAAAGAAAGATTAGAAGCAGTACAAAATCTTCCTTCAAAATCCTACATCACGCATCCTTTTCTTGGCGACTTCGATAAAAAAACAACACTCAGATTTTTAGGTCTTCATACCAATCATCATTTGAAAATTATTGATGATATTTTGAAAGCATAGATGTCTCGCTAATTTTCCAGATTTAACAGATTAATTGTGTCGAAATTTGTGTACTTAATAAAAATTATTATTAATTTAGAAAATCAAATAAACACAAATGAATGACCGAAAACGAAATATCTTACATTGTAAGAAAAGCCATTTTTAATGTATATAATGGCTTAGGACCAGGATTGTTAGAATCCGTTTATCACAAAATTTTAATTTATGAATTGCAAAACTTAGGATTGAATGTTAAGTCTGAAGTTTCTATGCCAATAATTTACAAACAGGTAACTTTTGATTGTGAATTTAGAATTGATATTTTGGTTGAAAATAAAGTGATTATTGAAATCAAATCTGTTAAAGAATTAGAAAATGTCCATTTCAAGCAATTATCAACCTATCTCAAATTATCAGATAAGAGATTGGGGATCTTGGTAAATTTTAATTCGGATAATATTATAGACTCCATAAAAAGAATCGTTAATAATTTGGAATAATCTCTCGTAAATTTTGCTAATTATGTAGATAATTATCCTTTCAATCTGCTTAATCACCTAAATCTGCGAGACAAAATAATAAAAACACAAATGAACTTCAATGAAAAAACAGCCATTGTTAATATTGCTGCTATGGTTTGTTCTGGGAATCTTGTTCCAAGAGCACCTGATTATGAGGCAGGTGGTCGTCTTTTCACTTCTAATAATTTCAGCGGTTTCTCTTTTTTCAATATTAATCAAGAATAAATTTTTCCAAAGTATCAAATATTACTGTTTAGAATTTTTCTTTTTCTCGATTGGGATGTTTGTCCATTTTCAGAATTCCCAACAACCAAAACTTCCAACTTTAAAAGAAAAAGAAACGATTGTTTTTCAATTAGATAAAAAGCTTAATTCTAATGAGAAGAATAGAAAATATTATGTTGAGGTTCTTGATGTTTCGGATTTAAAACAAAAAGAAAATTTACCTTTCAAAACTGTTATTAGTATTCCGAAAGATATTGAAGCTCTGGATTTTCAACATTACTATAAAGCGGGAATTTACATTCATCAGCCGAAAGAAACCAAGAATGATTTTCAGTTTGATTACAAAAAATATCTGGCAAGACAGGATGTTTATTTTCAGGCTTACCTTCCGAATGATATTCTGAAAACTGAGAAACAATCCATTTCTTTTGAGAATAAAATTAAACAGAAGCGATTGGATATTCTCAATAAAATTAACCATTCTTCTTTGTCTCCGAAGATTCAGGAGTTTCTGAAAGGAATTATTCTCGCTGACAGAACTGAGATGGATGCTGAAACGGTCAAAGACTTTAATCAAACCGGATTGGTTCATCTTTTAGCGATTTCTGGTTCGCATATGGTCATTATTTTCTGGATAACACTTTTGATTTTGAACCAAATTCTTCCTGTGAAATTTAGAAAAGTTTCTATTGTTCTGAGCATTCTTCTGATTTGGATATTTGCCATTTTTATCGATTATGGAAGTTCCGTGATGCGAAGCTGTCTGATGATTACGTGTTATTATATGATGGTTTTGCTGCAGCGGAAATCAGATTTACTACATTCTTTGGCATTATCGGCTTTTATTCTTTTGATTTTTGATTCGCAGCAATTGTTTGATGTAGGATTTCAGTTGAGCTACGTTGCTGTTTTGGGGATTTGGTGGCTGACGAATCCAATTAAAAACTTGTTCAGAAAACCGAGATTCAAAGCTGAAAAATTCTTTTACGAAATCTCTGCAATGACTTTTGCAGCGCAGATTGCGACGTTGCCTTTGGCGATTTACTATTTTCATCAGTTCTCTTTTGTTTCCATCATTGCGAATCTTTTGATTATCCCGTTATCAGAGATTATTATTGTTTCTTCTTTGTTGATTGTAGTTTTGATTGCTTTTGGGTTCAATAACATTCCGTTTCTCTATAAGGGTTTTGATGTTTTTGTCGAGTATGTTTTAAAAGTCATTCATTGGTTTTCCAGCTTTGAATCGTTGATGACGCGAAATATTCCACTTGATGTTTTGGAATTAAGTCTTCTACTTTTGGTTATTTATTTCTTGAAATTCTTAATCAAAGATATTTTCAATCCGAAGAATCTGTTGAGGTTTGGGTTTTGTTTTCTGGCATTTTTCGCAGTAAGAATTTCATTCAATATTTTTAATTATAACAAAGAAGAAATGTTTGTTCACAACTTTTACAAAGAGAAAATTGTAAGCATTAAAAATAAAGACCACGCAATATTTTGGATGAAAGAAAGTAAGAACGAAGACAAGATTCGGGACTTCGTCATAAATCCATATTTGACTTGGAGAAGAATTAAAGACTTTAAAATCAATTATATTCCTGGAGATTCAGAAGTTTTTGTTTATCAAGGAAATAAATTTGAGTTAAAATAGTTTGAGTTTTATAAAAAGACTTAACCATTAAAACTTAAATTAATGAAAAACTTGATTTTATTTTCATTTTCACTGTTTCTATTTATTATTGCGTTGGCGATTGTTTCTCATCCTGGCGATTCTTCTAAACTCTTATTCTTTGTTTTGTTAACTAATCTAATTTGTGGATTAAGCATTTCTTTTATGGTATTTGCATTATCTAAAACCAACAGTAAAAGAGCTTTTGTGGAAAGCTTAAAATACTCTTTCGGAATCAGTTCTCTGATAATGATTCTCGGATATTTAACATTTTGTCTTGAACCAATAATTTTTTAATTGATGAAGGTTTTGTATAAAATATTAGCATCTGTATTATTGTTTTTCTCAGTTGCTATGACATTTGTTATGGGAGGAGCATTAACTATAGAAGGCAAGAATATCTTTTCTCCATATATAGATACTCAATTCGCGCCTCAATATTTGCCCGAGAAATTTGAATTAATAAAAGCAGAACAAACTATAAAGGATGTTGAAAAGATTCTTGGTCAACCTTTGCGAAAGAATGTAGATTCTACAAATCACAGAACCGAATATTGGTACACGATGGATGGGAAATTGTCTGTAAATAATAAAGACGGGGATTTTGCTTGGTATACATCGGTGGTATATTTTAATGATAAGGGAAAAGTAGTTGAAGTAGGAAAAGGATGGGGCTATGATTAGAAATAGAAATGTTTTTGATAATTAAAAAAACATCCTTATCTTTTATCAAAAGACGCAGACGTTTTAATAAAAACACACGAGAGTTTTGTTCAAAAGACACGAGAGTTTTAATGAAAAGACACGTGTGTTTTTGACTACTTCAGCAAACCTTCTGTTCATCGGACTTACAGAATGATTATTTTTTGTCTTTATTAATATCAAAAAAGGTCAAGACTTTTTGAGCAAAACATCAAGTTGTTTCAGAGAAAACATCAAGATGTTTTTAGCTATTTCTGCGAACGTTCTATCCATCGGGCTTGCCAAAGGGCAAAAAAAATCATTAAAAAAATAATAAAAAAACCCTTCAGAAATTGAAATCCTGAAAGGGTTTGATTGAAAAAATCATATTGTTTTATCTTACTATTGGGGCTACTTTTTCCCCGAATAATTCTATAGAATTCATCATCACATCGTGTGCTGGATCGCCCACATCCATATGTCCGATAAATCTTGTCAAGCCAAATAGCTCTTTCATCTCATTGATTTTATCTGCAACCTGGTTAGCAGTTCCAATAAATAATGCGCCGTCTTTGCTTCTTCCACCTTCATACTGCTCTTTGGTATAGGGCGCCCATCCACGGGTTCTGCCAATTCTGTCCATCTGAGATTTGTAGTTGAAGAAATATTGGTCAATATCTTTCTGGTCATCGCTAACAAAAGCGTGAGAATGAATGGCAATCTGCATTTTGCTTTCGTCGTGTCCTGCTTTCAGGTATTCCTGCTTGTAGAATTCGATAAGGTTCTTGAACTGTCTTGGCATTCCACCAATGATTGCGACAATTAATGGTAAGCCTAACTTAGCCGCTCTTAGAACAGATTCCGGAGTTCCGCCAACAGCAACCCAAATCGGTAATACACCATTGTTGAAAGCTCTTGGATAAACCGTCTGGTTTTCCATTGGTCTTCTCAAGATACCGCTCCAGCTTACATTTTCTTCATTATTAATTTTCAGTAATAAGTCTAATTTCTCTTCAAAAAGCTGATTGTAATCTGACAAATCATAACCGTACAAAGGAAACGACTCGATAAAACTTCCTCTTCCAACAAAGATTTCTGCACGACCTTTTGAAATCAAATCAATCATCGAAAAATCTTCATAAACTTTCACAGGTTCTGAAGAACTTAGAACCGTTACACCACTTGCTAATTTGATATTATTGGTGATGCTTGCCGCTGCTGCCAAAAGGATTTCTGGAGAAGATACGGCATAATCTGCACGGTGATGCTCACCCATTGCAAAAACATCCAGGCCGACTTGGTCCATTAGTTTTACCTGCTCAAGGATTTCGTTAAGTTTTACGCTTGCATCTCTATATTTTCCGGTTTTGGTGTCTAGAGAAACATCTCCAAACATCCCTATTCCTAATTCCATAATAGTCTCAATTTTTTATGAAACAAATTTACGGCTTCATATTTTGGTTCGCATTGATGTAGGGTAATTATGGAATCTGTACAAAAATTCAAACAAAATAAAAATATAGGTGATAAGATATTACATATCTGAAAACAATCAATTCTCACTGATTTTACGGATTCTGCAGATTTAGAATATTGAATTTGCAAAATTTGCTTAATCAGCGAGAATTAGAAAATATTAAAAGAAGAAAAAAGATTTATTTTACAATGACTCTCTTTGTTTCACCTTCAGAAGTTTTTACCAGGTAGACACCTGTTGAAAGTTTGGAAGTATCAATAGTTAAAGCATTACTTTCTTTGGACAACATTTTTCCTGACATATCATACAACTCATAGCTTTGAGCTCTGTTGAAATATAAAATATTTCCTTTATTAACAGGATTCGGGAAGATGTTGAACGTCGCTTTTTCATTTTTAACATTGCCTGTTGCTAAAGTTGGTGAAAGCGCTACTTCGTACATCGATAAAGTTCCGCTGATTTCATTAGCCACGACCACATAACCTTTTCCAGTAGCTGAGTTTTGAGGTGCAATGTAGGTGATCCCTTCCGGACCATTGTCGCCACCATAAGCAGAAGTCATTCTGGAGTGTTTGTAATCTGTAAAGGTTACATTATTGGGGTCTGTGACGTTATAAACCATTACACCGCCGGTTCTTTCCAAAGTGATGAAAGCAAAAGTCTGTCCTGCTATCGTTCCCAATGTAACACCTTCTGGTTCCGGACCTTTGGCGCGGCTTCTTACTTTGATGCCATTTGCTTCGTTATCTGAATTGAAAATCAAAGGATGATTGGTTGCTATGTATCTCTCGAATTGGTCACCGCTATCATAAACAATAGCTTTTGTATCTGTATTGAAGATAGAGAAAGACCTTGCCCCCAAAGCATTGATTTCTTCAAAATCTGAATTAGAATCCGTATTTCCGTTCACATTAGTTACTCGGAATCTCCCTAAGTTGTGAGAAGCTTTCAAGATGGAAGAGTTGGGGAAATTATTTGGATTTAAAACATAGCCGTTAGCACCAACAGTCGTTCTCTCACTGAATCCACCTAAATCTTTTTCGTCTCCTTCATTAGCTGTCACTAGATAATTGGTGTTTCCGATTTTAAAGGAAGCCATTGCATCCGGATTATAGTAAGCTTTTACCGGCCAGTTTGCAATCAGAACTTCGCCATTGTTATCAGAAGCATCAAAACCATTTCCTGGCAGATTCATATCTTTTTTGCCTAATCCCCAAATGTTTCCTAAAGTATTAGTCGTAAGGTCAACCTCAATAATACCGTTGTTTTCCTGACAAGACACCCAAGCTTTCTGACTGTCTGAACTGATAGCGATATATTCCGGTTCCAAATCCTGAGCAAGTGTACTCGTAGATTTTACTTTTCTCCCGCCAGATGCTATGAAAGCAGTTTCCTGAGCATTATATCCCTGGAAAGAAAGTGTCTTGACATTAGATTGAGTTAAATTTGCAATTCCACCGGAAACATCAATAACACTGATAGAACCTTCCGGGTCAACCGTGTAAGCATCATTTGGTTCGCCCTCGTTAGCGGTCATTACTTTGTTGCCGTCTGGTGTGAAAGTTACCATATCAGGCAGAACCCCAACTGTTAATTGTTTCAGGAAGTTACCATTAATGTCAAAGAAAACAACCGAACCATTTCCTTGAGCATCCGTTCCATTAGGAGAAGCAACAGCAAGGAATCCGTTTTTCACAGCAATACTTGTGATTCCTCCATAAGGCTTCATATCCACAGTTTTGATAACTGTTGGAGTTAATGGATTGGAGAAATCAATAATATCAAAAACATCCGTTAAAGAGCTGATGGTGAATAATCTCTGCGTTGCTGGGTCGTGAACAACAATCTCTGTGGAGCTGTTGCCGTTGCTGGAAGGGTCAAAACTTCCGATGTAATTCAACGTGATTTGATTAGATGGTACAGGCGCTGGTTTATCATTGTCGATAATATAAACTGTAGAAGATGCATCTCCAGAAATTGTTGCACCAACAGGATTCTCAAGACTTAGAACAAAATATTCAGCCTGCTGTTCTTGTGTAGCATCATCAGTAATTGGAATGTTAACTGTGTAAGTTGAAGTTTCGGGAACAATATTAATAACCTCGGAAATGAAAGTGTAATCATTACTATCTGCAGTTCCGAAAGTTGGTTTTGCAACCAAATTAACTGTCGCATTAGAGGGATTAGTTATATTGATTTTGAATGCTAAAGTTCCTGCATTTTCATCAACTTTAATTAGAGCTTTGTCTAATGAAATACTTGTCCCAGCAGTCGTGAACGTACTCGAAGTTGAAGCTGTGACAGCATTGTCACTTTCATCCTCAATCATATTTGGTTTTAATGCCAAATAATAAGTTTGATTAGGATTTAAAGCTGCAGTCGGGCTAATTGTAATTTGATTATCTGCAAATGTCGTTGTGAATGGGATTACGTTTCCTGAAGCGTTATTTAATTTAAATTCAATAAGATTCTGAGCATTAGCAGAAGTGATTGGAGAATTGTCAATCAATCTTACATTCTCATTGAATTTGATAGTAGGATGAACACTTGTTGAAGCATTATTGATATTATTTGCAGGAGAATAAGTTACGGTCGGTGCTGTTATATCAGTTCCACCGATGTTATTTCCATCCACTGTGAAATTGTCAAATCTGTTATTTCCAACAGCACCGCCGACGCCTTGAGTAAACTGAACTTTGAGCTTGAAATTAGGATTGTTGGCAACACCTGCAACACCTGAAAAATCAAAAGTAATCAACTCAGGATTAGCATCCTTTGAAACAACCGTTTTATATTCAATAAAATTGATTCCGTCCAAAGAGTACGTCCAAACTTGATTCCCTGCACCGGAACCGGACCTTCTTGTTGAGAATTTGATAACTACATTATTATAGCCAGTTGTTGGAATATTGAACTGAATATTTCCATTAATAGGATAGTTATATCTCAAATGTGTTCCGGAAGCATCTCCGTTTCTGGCATTCAGATTATTTACATTGAAGTTTTGTCCTGTTCCTCCTGCAAAGTCAACAAATGTGTCAGAACTTCCTGTTCCTGTGGAAGTAGCAGTAATGGAACCATTCAGTAAAGTTGAGGTTGGCGTGGTAATGGCTGCAACATTTGCATTGTTGTTGAAGTTCCAGTAATGGATTAATGTTTGCGCCTGAGTTGTACTATAAAACATAGCAGCAATCGGCAAAAGACCTTTGAAAAGGTAGTTGTTTTTCATTTTTACTTTTATTTAGATTGGCGTAAAGATGAAACAATATCCTCTTCGGGTACTTTAAATCAATTTTAATTAATGTTTAATAAAGCTTGTAATAATGGGCGTTTTCGATAAGATTTGGAATGAAAATTAATTCAGAATTATTATTAATATAACTGAATCTGGGGACAATTTTTTGCAATTTGGTTGTCCTTATTTTTTATCCATAAGATTTGTGTAAATATTATGAATCAAGCCATCTGCAACAGAAATCTTTGGAACATAGATGTGTTTGATTTCTGCCCAATTCATCACATTGTTGAAGATTTGAAGCGCCGGAACAATTACATCTGCACGGTCTTCACGAAACTGGTAAAGCTGCATCCTGTCTTCTACGGAAAGATTTTGCATCTCTTTCAGATACTTTTTGATAACAG
Organism: Epilithonimonas zeae; assembly: GCF_023278365.1. NCBI lineage: Bacteria > Pseudomonadati > Bacteroidota > Flavobacteriia > Flavobacteriales > Weeksellaceae > Epilithonimonas > Epilithonimonas zeae. The sequence continues at coordinate 3,273,671 of NZ_CP075338.1, forward strand.
AAACAGGCATTGGTTTGCCATCTTTGGTTTTGCTTAGAGAAAATATTTTGTTGATATTACCGCCGGAACCGATAGCTACGACAGGTTTTTTACTTTTGATTTTATCTTTGATTTCCTCCTTCATCTCATCCCAAGCAGATTGAGAAACTAAATTATTCAACAATCTTATTGTTCCGATATTGAAAGAATGTTCATACTTCATTTTGTCATTCTCATAAAAAGTGAGTTCCGTAGAGCCACCTCCAACATCTACATAGAGATAGGCGAAGTTTTTGTCAAGACCTTCTGCAACGTGGTTTTCATAAATCAAAGTCGCTTCTTCGTCTCCTGAAATGATTTCTATATTGATATCGGCTTGTTCTTTTACAATGTCAATAATCTCCTGACCATTTTTAGCATCTCGCATTGCACTTGTAGCGCACGCACGGTAATGTTCCACTTTGTACATCGTCATCAATTGACTGAAGATTTTCATGGTATTAATGGCCATTTGCTTTCTTTCCGCACCAATTTCGCCCTTGCTGAAAACATCGAAACCTAATCGTAAAGGGATTCTCAGAAGATTCAGTTTCGTGAATTCAACATTTCCTTTAGACTCTTTTACTTCATTGATAAGCAGTCTTGCGGCATTACTTCCTATGTCTATTGCGGCGATTATCATTTTCTTGTGACAAATTTTAAAGCATAAATTTAAAGTAAATTCTTAATATTTCTGGTTTTTCAGGTAATTATAAGTTTCTATTTGTGACCTTTTCTGGTCTGTTTTATTACTTTCAACATATTCGTTTCGCATATTTTTGTCAAGGATTCTAGCTTTCACATTATCCTCAAGCTGAATTTCCAAAAGTTCTTTCAGTTCTTTCTTAAGATTTTTCTGAAGGATTGGCGTTGCAGCTTCTATTCTGTAATCCAAATTTCGGGTCATCCAATCGGCAGAAGAAATGTACATATTTTCCGCTCCTTTGTTATAAAAATACATCACTCGGGCATGTTCCAGATATTCGTCAACAATACTTATCGCATAGATTTTCTTCTTGAATTCTTTCTGATTCACAGCGCAATAGATGCCACGGACAATCATCTTGGTATTCACGCCAGCTTGTGCCGCTTCGTAAAGTTTTAAAATCAAAGTTTTATCACTCAGTGAATTAACTTTGACAATCATTTCTGCTTTTCTGCCAGCTTTGGCTTCTTCTATTTCTTTATCGATGTGAGCGATGATTTTTTCACGCATAAAAACCGGACAAACCATCAATGTTTTACAACTTTTCAAAGCGATAGTTGGGTCAGCTTTTGGTTTGTTAAGGGCATGAAAAACTTTGTTGATGTCTGCCATTATAGCCCTGTTGGAAGTCATTAACAAATGGTCTCCATAGATTTTTGCCGTCTTTTCGTTGAAATTTCCTGTGCTGACAAAACCGTATTGGATGGTTCGGTTATTCACTCTTTTCTTAATGATGCATAATTTGGCGTGGACTTTTTTATTCGGAATTCCGAGAAGAACTTTTACACCTTCCAGCTCGAATCTGTCCTTCCACCAAAGATTAGACTCTTCATCGAACCTCGCCCTCAGTTCCAGCATTACAGTTACTTCTTTACCATTTCGAACAGCATTAATCAAAGCATTGGCGATTTTGGAACTCGATGCCAGTCTGTACGCCGTAATTTGGATTGATTTCACATCCGGGTCCATCGCGGCTTCTCTTAGCAAATCGATAACCGAGTCATAAGAATGATAAGGAAAAGTCAGTAAAACATCTTTCTTGATAATCACATCCGTGACTCTTTGTTTCTTGGCAAATTCCGGATGGATGAAAGTGGTTCTTTCGACAGGTTTCTGATAAGCTTTAAAAACATCAGGGAAATCCATAAAATGTCTGAAATTATGAATCTTTTGTCCCGGAATAATGCTGTCTTTTTTGCTTAAGCTTAACTTTTTGATGAGAAATTCCAACAGAGCTTTATCAATTTCTTTATCGAAGACAAAACGTGTTGGTTTCCCTTTTCTTCGGCTTTTAATTCCTTTTTCGATTTTATCAGCTAAGGTTGTTTTGATATCATTGTCCAAATCAAATTCTGCATCTTTTGTCACCTTGAAACAATGTGCCGTATACTCGTCATATCCAAAATAAGAGAAAATATGCGGAAGATTATAGATAATGACGTCTTCCAAAAGCATCACATCTTTTTGTTCTTTGTCTTCTGTCGGCAAAAGAACAAATCTCCCGTTAGCGGTTACAGGAAGTTCAATAATCGCATACTGGCTTTCGTATTGCCATTCTTTTCTTCGCATTGCCACACCAATGAAGAGACTTTTTTCCCGAAGGTAAGGCATTGGTTTATTGTCGTGAAGTAAAATCGGGATGACATTAGATTCTACTTCTTCATCAAAATATTTGACAACAAATTCTTTTTGCTCTGCAGTCAGATGTTTATAATCTTTGATGAAAACTTTTTCCTTTGCCATTTCGCGCTGAACATCTTTCCAAGTCTTGTCAAAATCTTCCTGCTGATGGATAACCAATTTATTGATTTTTTGAAGAATTTTGGAAGGTGCATCGTAAAAAGATTCGGCAAGAAGCTTTTGTTTAAAGTCCATTGCACGTTTCAATCCTGCAACTCTCACGCGGAAAAACTCATCCAAATTATTGGAGAAAATTCCTAAAAAACGAATTCTGAGATGTATCGGAACGCTTTTGTCCATTGCTTCCTGCAAAACTCTGGCATTGAAAGCAAGCCAAGTAACGTCGCGCGGATTAAATTCTTGTGCCATTATCGGGTTTTTGATTATCTCAAAATTAGTAAAATTCATTGTATTAATTTGGGTAGGAAAACTACAATCTTAATGAGCTTATTAATGTTTCGAGAATGTCAATTAAATTTTAAATTGAGTATAATGCTTTGTATATGTTGCTTTTTTGAGGTTGTTTTAAATTTTTAATAAAATTATCTTGTTGTTTTGAAAAATTTAATACATTTGCTTCCCTTTTATTGAAAATTTAAAAATATGAAGAAAATTCTATTAACATTAGTAAGCATTCTAAGCTTGAGTGCTTACGGACAGAGGACTTGTGGTACAAGTAAGAAAATGGCTGAGTTTTTTGCAGCTAATCCAGAAGCAGCGGCGAACAGAACTACTTTAAAAGATTTTTTAGTTAATAATAAATCTCAAGTCAACAGAAAAGCTGGAGTTATTACAATTCCAGTTGTAGTGCACGTAATTTATAAGAATAACACACAGAATGTATCAGATGCTCAAATTGCTTCTCAGCTAAAAGTATTGAACGATGATTTCAGAAAACTAAATGCAGATTTCAGCACAGTTGTGCCATCTTATTTTCAAGGAAATGCTTCTGATATGGAATTAGCATTCTGTCTGGCGACCAAAGATCCTAATGGGAATACTACAACAGGAATTGAGAGAAAATCTGTTGCTTCAGGTTTTGATTTTGATACTAAGTATTATACAACATCAGGATTAAAAGCTTGGGATACTACAAAATATCTTAATATATGGGTTGGTCCTTTTACTGATACTGATTTGTTAGGCTGGGCCTATTTGCCAGATGCAGCTGGACAAGCATATGATGGATTGTGTATTGGATATTACTGTTTTGGAACAAATGGTACTGCCGCTGCACCTTATAATAAAGGAAGAACAGCAACTCACGAAATTGGACATTATTTTGGACTGGAACATCCATGGGGTGAAGAAGATTATGGTGATAGTCCAGATAAAAGTGTTTGCGGGACAACAGGTTGGAGTGATTTCTGTAATGATACTCCAGCAACATATTACCCTCACTTTAGTAAGCCTAGCAATGTTAATATTTATACTTGTGTAAGTACACCAAATGGTGCAATGTTTATGAACTATATGGACTATGTACAGGATAATCAGATGGCATTTTTTACTAATGATCAGAAAACAATCGCCCAAAATACAATGGCTGGCCCAAGAGCTAGTTTGTTAAATTCCAATGCTTGTTCTCTTTTAGCAGTTGATGATGTAGAGAAATCAAACTCAATCAATGTTTTTCCAAATCCTGCTGTTAATTATATTTCGATTGCTTCGCCTTTGGTGAAAATCAATGAAGTTGAGATCTTTAGTAATGACGGAAGATTGGTAAAAAGAGCTAATATCAAAAATGAAACAGACAAGATTGATGTGAAAAGTCTTCCTGTCGGAACTTATTATGTGAGAACTTATGACAATGGTAACTTCATCAAGTCAATGAAGTTTATCAAGAACTAAACTAACTAAAATTTTGACTTAAACGAAACTCCGTCTCATACGGAGTTTTTTTTATTAATGACAATTTGTCACTTTTTATGTCGTGGTACAGATATTGAGAATTGCAGATTGTAATCATTAATAATAACAAAAAATAACATATAAAAATGAGTAAAATAATCGGAATTGACTTAGGTACTACCAACTCTTGCGTAGCAGTAATGGAAGGTAAAGATGCTGTAGTTATCCCTAACGCAGAAGGTAAAAGAACTACGCCATCTATTGTGGCATTCACAGAAGATGGTGAGAGAAAAGTAGGTGACCCTGCAAAAAGACAAGCTGTAACCAATCCAAAGAAAACGGTTTATTCAATCAAAAGATTTATCGGAACTCACTTCAAAGAAGATGCTCAGGAAATTTCTAGAGTACCTTATGAAGTAGTTGCTGGACCAAACGATACTGTAAAAGTAAAAATCGACGACAGAGAATATACACCACAAGAGATTTCTGCAATGACGCTTCAGAAAATGAAGAAAACTGCTGAAGATTATCTTGGACAAGAAGTAACAAGAGCGGTAATTACTGTTCCTGCTTACTTTAACGATGCTCAAAGACAGGCTACTAAAGAAGCTGGTGAAATCGCAGGTCTTAAAGTAGAAAGAATTATCAATGAGCCTACAGCAGCAGCTTTGGCTTATGGTATGGATAAGTCTCACAAAGATCAAAAAATTGCAGTTTATGATTTAGGTGGTGGTACTTTCGACGTTTCTATCCTTGATTTAGGAGACGGCGTATTCGAAGTATTGTCTACAAATGGTGATACACACTTAGGAGGTGATGACTTTGATGATGTAATCATTAACTGGATGGCAGACGAATTCAAAGCTGAAGAAGGTGTTGATTTGAAAGCCGACGCAATTGCGCTTCAAAGATTGAAAGAAGCAGCTGAAAAAGCTAAAATCGAGTTGTCTTCTTCTCCTCAAACAGAAATCAACCTTCCTTATATCACAGCTACAGCTTCAGGTCCTAAACACTTGGTTAAGACTTTGACTAAAGCTAAATTCGAGCAATTATCTGCTGACTTGGTAAGACGTTCTATGGAGCCTTGTAAAAAAGCGCTTTCTGATGCAGGTCTTTCTATCAGCGATATCGACGAGGTAATCTTGGTAGGTGGTTCTACAAGAATCCCGATCATCCAGGAAGAAGTTGAGAAATTCTTCGGTAAAAAACCTTCAAAAGGAGTTAACCCGGATGAGGTTGTTGCTATCGGAGCAGCTATCCAAGGTGGAGTTTTAACGGGAGACGTTACAGACGTTCTTTTGTTAGACGTTACGCCACTTTCTTTAGGTATCGAAACTATGGGTTCTGTTTTTACTAAATTAATTGAAGCGAACACTACGATCCCAACTAAGAAATCTGAGGTTTTCTCTACAGCGTCTGACAATCAGCCTGCAGTAAGCATCAGAGTAGGACAAGGTGAGAGACCAATGTTCAACGATAACAAAGAGATTGGTAGATTTGATTTAACAGATATTCCACCAGCACAAAGAGGAGTTCCTCAGATTGAAGTAACTTTCGATATCGATGCTAACGGAATCTTGAGCGTTTCTGCAAAAGATAAAGGAACAGGTAAAGAGCAATCTATCAAAATCCAAGCATCTTCTGGACTTTCTGACGAAGAAATCGAAAGAATGAAAAAAGAAGCGCAGGAAAACTCTGCAGCTGATGCTAAGAAAAAAGAAGAAGTTGAAATCTTCAACAAAGCTGACGGATTGATTTTCCAAACTGAAAAGCAATTGAAAGAATTTGGTGATAAGTTATCTGCTGACAAAAAAGCAGCAATTGAAACTGCTCACGCAGAATTGAAAACAGCTTTCGAAGCTAAGAATGGAGATGATGTTAAAGCTAAAACAGAAGCTCTAGACGCAGCTTGGATGGCAGCATCTGAAGAAATGTATGCGCAAGGACAAGGTGCAGATGCAGGAGCTCAGCAAACTCAAGGTCAAGCAAACGGAGCAGAAGATGTTCAGGATGCAGACTTCGAAGAAGTTAAGTAATTTATTGATTAGAATTAATCACTAAACATAATCAAACCGCTATAGACAAATGTCTGTGGCGGTTTTTTTTGATATTATCTTGATTAAATCCAATAAAGAAAGAAGTTTCTATAATTAATTGATTTTAACATAATTATAACATTTATTGTGAAAATTTTAAAATTTCGTGGCTTAGTTATTGCTTCTAGTTGAAGCGATTCTCATGTTTAATTTGAGTTTTCATGGTTATTAGTTTTTACCCAGCTTAGGCTGGGTTTTTTATTTGCTACCAATTGATGAATTTTATTCGGAAAGAAATAATCCTTACATTCGTTTATATTAAATATTTAATTAATGAAAATTCCAAAAATTCTTATGCTTTTCGCATTGTTTCTGATACAAATGAACTTTGCTCAGGAAAAAGCAGATGTGATTCTAAATAAAACTTTAACCCAAGCTAAAGCAGAAAATAAAAATGTTCTTTTGATATTTCACGCTTCTTGGTGTGGCTGGTGTAAGCTGATGGAGAAGAATATGAATCTGCCAGCAACAAAGCCACTTTTCGATAAGAATTATGTGACGGCTTATGTGGATGTTCAGGAACGTGGAGAGAAGAAAAGTTTAGAAAATCCAGGCGGGCAGGAATTAATGAACAAATATAAAGGACAAACAGCAGGACTTCCTTTTTGGCTGATGATAAATCCTGAAGGTGAGGTTTTAGCTGATTCTTTTGATGACAAAGGTGAGAATATCGGTTCGCCAGCATCGAAGGAGGAGGTTGCTTTTTTCTTAGCTAAACTCGAGAAAACATCTCATCTCAACAAGGCAGAACTCCAAACTGTACAACAAATTTTTGTAAAGAAAAATTAAAACAATTCCTTGAGTGAGAGCTAAAGGATTTTCTTTTTTCGAAGTAAGTTGTCTGTGGTATTGATTTTTTTTATAATTTTCAACTAATTCTAAACCAAAAAATTATGAAAAAATTATTTATTTGCATGATGGCTTTTGCCACATTGACTTCTTGCGACAAAATCAAAGAAACATTGACTTCTGCTAAAGAAGCAACAGCTGGCGCAGATGAAATCGATTATCAGTTTTTGTCCAAGCCGGAAGAGACTAAAAAATGGTACGATGAGATTGTAAAAAGATCCGGTGAAGGAGCTAAGGTGATGGATGAGGTTTCTTTCAACATTTACAGACCTTCTCTGGAAGGAATGATCCAGAGAGCAGGCGAGAAAGATCATCTTTATCTAAGTATCGTTTATCAAGACAATGTTGATAAAAGAAGAGTGGAGGAGATACAATACCACGGCAATAGCAATGGCTGGACCCAACCGGAGAAAAAAGACATTCAGGTTACAGGGATTGGAGCGGAAAATTTTAAATTGGAAGACGAGCTTTACGATTTTGGACAGGTTTCTCTGGAGACCTTCAATAAAGTAATGGCAGATGCGCTTAAAAAATATAAAGACGATGCCAAGTATGAATACCAATATATCTCCAGCGTCTTCATCAAGAAAAGCGGTTTTGATGTTTCGGTGAAAGGGAAATTGAAATCCAATTCACAATTAAAAACGGAAACTTACAGAACGGATCTGAAGGGCACTGAACAATAAACCAAAAAAAATCCCTTAGCTTTTTGCTGAGGGATTTTTATTTGGAATCTGTTTTTGGGATACATTTTCCTACCAACTGATATACAATTTTTAGTCTTTCGACAGTTTCTTCCATATTTTTTGTCAGTCTTTTGACTTCTTGTGGATCTTTGGATTTCAGGACTTCGTCGCCACTTTTGGAAATGCATCTTTTGGTTTCTGTCTGGGAGATGATTCCTTCCGGGGATAGTTTGCTGTGGATGCATTCGCAGGATTTTTTCGCTACTTCTTCCTCTATGGTTTGCGCTTTTGACAGAGAGAATGTCATTAATAAAAATAAGAACAGCATATATTTTTGAGAGGATGAGGTCATTTTGATAAAGGTTTGTATCAAAGATAAAATATTCTGGGTATTTGTGATTATTTGTCTTAATAATGGCTTATCGATTTTTAGAATTCAATCATAATTTTATAGTTGAAGGTTTTTTGTTAATTGTAATATTTATTAAAAAATGACTTAAGTAAATAATCAAAGCTCTTGAACTAACAACGAGAATATTGAAGGTGCTGTTTACGATTTGAGAGAAGTGCTTCCATTTCTTGATAGCCCATCAGACAGAACTGGATACGGGAAATATGCCGAAAGATTTTTTGAAGTGTTTTCCTTCAATTCTTCCTCAGCTGGAAGCTTAGAATGCGGAACAAATTGCTGTCATAAGTAACCGAAAATCTCTCGTGGAAGCTAATAAGATTTTGTTTGAAAATGCTTACCGCTACATCGCTAAAGCCAGGGCAGAAGGAAACGTGCAAGAAAGCCTAATCCTTAGAATCTTTAAATTTTTATATGGAATCCCTGAGTGTGAGCTTGGGGATTTTTGTTTTTCAAAACGTGCTCGAAATTCAAATTGCGAAAAGAATTAAAAGTTAAATTATAATGAATTCTAGAAAAATTAATGTTGATGATAATTAAAAAATATGGTGTTATAGGTTCATATTTGATTGTTTTATGAATTATTATAATTTACGGAAAAGATGTTATGTATAGCTTTGACTAATAGGTCTTTGTTTGTGCAATAAGTAGGAAAGGAATTCGGAAATCATTCGATGAATTGATTGTTTATAGGTTAATTTGTATTGTAATATTGTCTTGTTAATCAATAAAAATAAAAGATTATGTTACAAATTTTATCAACTCTAAAAATCCAAACAAAAGGCTTGTTGGCTGGCGGATTATTACTCTCTACGCAAGTTTTTGTTAACGCGCAATGTTCAATCACAGGTTGGAAAAAAGTTTCTCAAGGAGAGAATTACAGTATTGCTCTTAAAGAAGATGGAACTATTTGGATTTGGGGGCAAAATACTTATGGGCTGCTTGGTAATGGATCTACTGCTGCCACAGAAATTAAACATCCTACCCAAATTGGTACAGACGCAAACTGGACAGATATATCTACGGGGCGTAATTTTGCTTTGGCTATAAAAGGCAATGGAGATTTGTATGGTTGGGGAGCTAATTATTATGGAGAACAGGGGACAGGAAATAATACAGATCTTTCCGCACCAACATTGATTCAGCAAAATGTTAAAGCATTTTCTGCAGGGTACTACCACACTATGATTGTTAAAACAGATGGGACTCTTTGGGGTGCTGGTTATAATGACTACAGTGGTCTTGGTGTAGGAACCAGCACGTTTTCATACAACACATTCCAGCAAGAAGCTACAAAAGCAACAGACTGGGCGACTGTTACTGCTACTTATTACAACTCATTTGCAATTAAAACAGATGGTACACTATGGTCAGCCGGAGCCAATGCTGAAGGGCAAAATGGTTTAGGAACTCCAGGTTCTGTTGGTGCTCAAACTGCTACTTTTACACAAGTAGGTACAGACAAAAACTGGAAAGCAATTGCTGGAGGTTTACATCATACACTTGGATTGAAAACTAATGGAGAATTATGGTCTTGGGGAAGAAGTCTTTATGGAAATTTGGGGTTAGGTAATACAACTCAGTATTTTACTCCACAACAAATTCCTGGTACCACTTGGGCAGCAATTGGAGCGACAAACGAGTCTTCTTCTGCTCTTAAAACTGATGGTTCTCTATGGACTTGGGGCTACAATGGATATGGAATATTAGGAATTGGAACTACGACAAGTGTTAGTACTCCTACCAAAGTGGGAACGGAGAATACTTGGAAAAATATCCCTGTAAGATCTGGAGAGAATTCTTCTGGAGGAATAAAGACTGATACTGCTTTATTTACTTGGGGAGCTGATAGCTACTGGCAGTTAGGTAATAATGATGGAACTGCAACTAATAGTACTGTTCCTACACAAGTGACTTGTGTAGATAATCAACTGGCTGTGAATGATGTTTCTTCAGAGAAAAAAGTTTCTTTATATCCTAACCCAACGAAGGATGTTGTAGTATTACAATCTGCAAAAGCTGTTTCTGAAGTGAAAGTTTATAATCTTGCCGGTTCATTAGTAAAATCATTTACCAATGTTTCTGATAACAAAATCAATGTTTCGGATTTATCAGCAGGTGTTTATGTTGTGAAAATCAATGACTCAGCAGAAGGCGTGAAGTTGATTAAAAAATAAGATCAAACTAATTTGATTTTGAATCCCTGGATTAAGTTCTGGGGATTTTTTTGTATAAATAATTTCATTTTAATAAAGAATCTCATTCGCAAGAAAAGCAGATAATGAATATCTTTGCAATCCTAAACAACAAACAATGTTTTCAAAAATTACAGTTCATAGAGTCGGGAATAAAATCAATGGAGAATCTTTAACGCTTTCTCAGGAAGAGCTACAGCTGGAAGATGAGATGAAAGAATTGCTCGGGAATTACTTCATCAATGCTTTCAAATCTGAGGAACAATTTCAGTTTTATAGTGATTCTTATTTGGTTAATAATCCTGTTTACAGTGCTGTTTCAGAAATTTTTGAAGACAAATCCAAATTCCAGTGGGAATCTGAAAACATTGCCAAGCATCTTTACGAAGCAGCGGAAAACCCTAGAGTTCAGGCAGGAGAGTTGTTTCTGGTTTATTTTGAGGGCGAAGTTTTTGAGTCTGCAGATGGACAAAGTGAAAAGACGGACTCTATCGGGATTTTCAAAACCGAAAAAAGAGAAGGTTTCCTGAAAATCAATCCTCAGGACGAATCTTTTGAAATCGAAAGAGATTTCGGAATCAGTCTGTCAAAGATTGATAAAGCGGCTCTGATTTATAACAGCGAAAAAGAAAGTGGCTACGTTTTGTCTGTGATAGACAACAACAAAAACGGCGACATCTATTATTGGTTTGAGGATTTTCTAAAAGTAAAACAGCGCGATAACGAGTACTTCCATACACAGGAGACTTTGTCTGTTTATAAAGATTTTATCACACAACAATTGCCTCAGGAATTCGAAGTTTCTAAGGCTGACCAAGCCGACTTCTTGAATAAGTCTATTAATTTCTTTAAGGATAAAGAAGAATTCAAATACGATGATTTTGTGAAAGAAGTTTTGGTGGATGATAGTGTGATAGAAAGTTTTTCTAACTTCAAATCCGACTATGAGCAGGATATGCAGATTGCGATTGCAGAAGATTTTCCTATTAATAATCAGGCGGTTAAAAAGCAGCAGAGACATTTCAAATCCATCATCAAACTTGATAAAAATTTCCACATCTACATCCACGGCGACCGAGACAAATTAGAAACTGGACAGGATGATAAAGGGAAATATTACCGTTTATACTTCGATGAAGAGAAATAGAAATTTGAAATAATTCGATAAAATTATTCTTTCAGATTTTGCAAATTAAGCAGATTTATGAATCATCTGCGGGATCTGTCAAATCTGTGAGATTTTTTTTACATTGTTTTTAAAGTCTAAATATTTCCAGAATTTAACATAATATTAGATTCAGTTATAAAAAATTTCTACCTTTGTGGCTATGTTGAACAAGAAAAACAAACAATTTCAGAAAATCATTTCGGTATTTATTACTGCGATGTATGTTTTTGTGGTTTTGTTTTCTTCAGAATTACATAACCACAAGGGCGAATCTTTTTTCAAAGATTCTGGTTCCAAAAAAACAGAAAAGTCTATTACGAAGGAGCTTTCGAGCAACCAATCGGGTGACTGTCTGGCTTGTCATTTTTTGGCAACGGGCAACTCGCTGGTTCCGGAGCAGTTCACTTTTCATTTTGAGAACCACACACAAGAAACCGAGCAGATCATCTCCGCTCAGGAAAAAATTTGGGAACAAACCAAATCAACCATCCAACTCCGCGGTCCACCCGCATTTTCTTAAATTTCAACTTTCTCAATAATCCATTGAGAACTTCTTTGAATTAATTCAAACCATTTTGGCAAGAGACGAAGTCTCGTAATTTCGGTAACATAAATATCAGCCATTTAAAAAAAGACGAAGTCTTGACAGATTGGTATATGAATCCGAAAATTATTTGGGCAGCTTTATCCGCCCTCCACTCCCGCTTTTTTCTTTTTTAGCAAAAAAAGAAAAAGAGCTCCGTTCAGGTCGGGCTGCGTGTGATTCTACGTTTCAAAATTGCGTCAAGAATTAATTTCAATAAAAAAGATGGACTTTAGAATTGAGTTTTAATATCTCTAATCTAAATTCTAGCATCTACTTCATATTATACATTTTACAAAAATGAAACACATTATAAATCTGATGTTGGTCTTTTTCGGACTTACATTAGTAACCGCGCAGAGCTATTCTGTAGAAGGAACTGTTCAGGATTTCCACGACAAAACGATGCTGGAAAATGCCGTTGTAACGTTAGGAAATTCTACCACGAAAACCGATAAAAAAGGAAGGTTTTCATTCAGCAACATCTCTGCAGGGTCGCATCAGCTGGTCGCAAAGCATCCTCTCTGCGACGATTATACTGAAAATGTAAAAGTCGACAGAGACTTGCATTTGGCCATCACATTGGAACACCATTCCAACGAGATACAAGGCGTCACACTCCACGGCAGTCACAAAACCAAAAGTTCTGTGATTATGAGTACGCTGGACAAGACAGAAATTGAGAGGAATTCCACGGAAAATCTGGGAAATTTATTATCCAGAATCACAGGTGTTTCAGCTTTGAAAACAGGAAATAATATCACAAAACCGGTTATACGTGGCTTATACGGAAGCCGAATTTCTATCCTGAACAACGGTGTGAAAATGGCTGAGCAAGAATGGGGCGTAGAGCACGCTCCGAATATCGATGTCACCGATTTTGAACACATCGATGTCATCAAAGGTGCTTCCGCTCTGAAATATGGGAACGAAGGTGTTGGCGGCGTTGTCGTTTTGGAACCTGCGATTTTACCAAAGAAAGATACAATAATGGGCAACATTAGACTTTCCGGAATTTCTAATGGAAGAGGAGGGGAATTAGGCGCTACAATTATTAAATCTTGGGAAAATGATTGGTTTGTAAAAGCTGGTGGAACTTACAGAAAAACGGGTGATCAATATATTCCGCATCATACTTTGCAAAATACAGGGCAGGAGTTTAATTCTTTCAATTTTGCGTTTGGGAAACATAGTTTCCTACAAGGGTTTGATGTTTCTTACAGTGGAACCAATCAGGAATTCGGGATTTATAAAGGTGCACATTTGTCGAGTCCGGAGGATTTTTACAATGCTGTTAACTTTGGGCAACCTTATTTTTTGGATAACTTCAGTTACGATATTGATAATCCTAAGCAGGAAGTGGCGCATCATATTGCTAAAGTTTCTGCTTACAAACGTTTCTCCGATTTTGGGAAACTGACTTTTCAATACAGCTTCCAATATAATCGAAGAAAGGAATTTGATATCCGAAGAGGAGAATTGCTGAATGTTCCATCGATGGACTTGAGGTTAATTACGCATTCTGCCAGTCTGGTTCATTTGATTGAGCGTCTGAATTGGAGTTTGGAAAGCGGCATCTCCGGAAGTTTTCAGGATAATTTTCCAGATCCGGCAACCAAAGCAAGACGTCTGATTCCTGATTATTACCGATATGATGCAGGCGCATTTTCAATTTTCAAATATAGATTCAGTTCAAAATTGAATGCAGAAGCCGCAGTTAGATATGACTTCAGCAGATATGATGCTTACAAATATTATGATTCTGATAAATGGAATGATAACTATGCCAGCCAATTTTCGGAATTCTTTGTAAGCGAATCCGGAAGCCGAATTCTGACAAGACCAATTCTGGATTATCATAACCTCTCTGCCAATGTCGGTCTGAATTATAAACCAACTCAAGATTTTGAATTCAAACTCAATCTTTCCAGAGCGGAAAGAACGCCGAATCCTGCGGAACTTTTTGCGGACGGATTACATCATTCGGCAGCCATAATGGAGGAAGGGAATCTGAGTATCAAAAAAGAAACGATTTACAACGTGAATCTTTCTTTGGCAGGTCAGTTTGATGTCTTGAAAGGTCTTCATATTGAAGCGAATCCTTATCTGATGTATTCTGATAGTTTTATTAATCAAATTCCAACGGGTGTTATGAATACTAACCGAGGTGTTTTCCCTGTGGAATCTTATCAGCAAGTTAAAGCAAGAATGCTAGGTGTGGATGTGGATGCAGAACTGTCAATTTTGGATAATCTGAAATGGAAATCAGGGTACAGCGTTTTGAGAGGCGATGACCTCACGAACAATCAGCCATTGATTCTGATGATGCCGGCGAGAAACAGAAACTCAATTGAAATTATGCTTCACAAACCTTCTCAATTCTATGTAACATTAGAAAATGACAATGTGTTCAGGCAGAAACGTTATCCGATTGCCAATCTTCCTGTTACTTTTATAAAAGATGGTGTGGAGAGAAGTGAGATTGTCGATTTCAGTACGCCGCCTGCAGCTTATACAAGTTTCAATGCGACATTGGGCGCTAACTTATTCAAACATCTGAATGTCAATTTCAGAATCAACAACTTATTTAACACAGAGTATCGAGAATATCTGAACAGGCTTAGATATTATATGTACGAGCCGGGAAGAAACTTCGTGGTGACTCTGAAATACAACTTTTAATTATTACAAACTTAAAATTTAAATCGAAATGAAAAAATTATTAAATATTACACTAGCACTTTTAGCAGCCTTTTTTATCTTGTCTTGTAGAAACAGCGATGATGATGTTCCTGAAGACGTACACGAGCACGATGAAATTGGAAAAGTAGTTTTGACATTAACTAATAAAGCTAATGCTAGTGATGTTCAAACTGTTAGTGTAATTTCTGGTGTTGCAGATGGGCATTTGCATTTGCACGCTGGTGATACTTATTCTGCTGTTTTGGATTTCCAAATCAAGCACGATGATCATTACCATTCTTCGGATGAGATAGAGGAAGAGAAGGATCATCATTTTATTACATTCAATCCTGCTAATGCGGATATTGTTGTAGTGAGAGCTGCTAATGATATTGTAAGAACAGATGGACAAAAATTAGGTCTTAGAACAGAATGGACCATTAATTCTACACAGGAAACCGGAAAAATGAATATCAAGTTGGTTCACGGGCCAGCTACAGTTAATCAAAATTATCCTTCTGCAGCTAATCAGCTAGGTCAGACTACCGGAGGTGAAACAGATGTTGATATTACTGTAGATGCTCATTAATCCAATATTTATTTAATATGTTGAAATAAAGATGTCTTTCCAAAAGGCATCTTTATTTTTTTGCGAAAACTTTATGATTTTTTTATAAATATCAAGGAAGTAAATAATTTTGAATTTCCTCAGAATTTACCTACTTTTGCAACCTAAAAATTTCAATTAATGAACGTTACAGCTAAAAACCACGATGAGGTAAGTGCATTACTTACAGTGACATTGGAGAAAGCAGATTATAAGGAAAAAGTAGAAAAGCAATTAATCAACTATGCAAAAAATGCGCAGGTTCCTGGATTCAGAAAAGGGAAAGTGCCATTGAGTATGGTAAGAAAACAATATGAAGCTGGTATCGCTTTCGAAGAAATCAACAAGCAGGTTTCTGAGGCTCTAAACGGTTATGTAAACGAAAACAAGCTAAGATTAGTTGGTCAGCCAGTTCCTCAGCCAGTAAACGATTTCAACCACAATGCAGAGTCTTTATCTGTAGCTTTTGAAGTTGGATATGAGCCAGAATTCACTGTAGATTTGACTAAATATGAAGCACCTCATTACAAAGTAGAAGCTTCTGACAAAGAAATCTCTACAAGTGTAGAAAATATGCAAAAGCGTTTTGCAGAAAGAGTTCCTGAAGAAAAAATTGGTAAGGATTCTTATGTAGCTTTAGAAGTTTCTCAGGTTGTAGAAGCTGACGCAGAAGGTGAGCACCACCACGCTCCGAAAAATGTAACGATTTCTAAAGAGCAAAAAGAAGCTTACGATTTGGTTAAGAAATTGAAAAAAGACGATTCTGTAAAAGTTTCTAAAGAAGATTTAGCAGCTAAAGAAGAATTGGCAAAACAATTAGGTTTCTCTAAAGAAGAAGTGGAGCACCTTCACCACAATGAGGTTGAAGTAACTGTAAAAGACATCTACGGATTGAACTTGGCAGAACTTAACCAAGAATTGTTCGACAAAGTTTACGGTAAAGATGTTATCACGACTGAAGAAGAATTGAAAGCAAGAGTGAAAACTGAATTGGATGAGTATTTCCAACAAAATGCTGATGTTCATTTCGTAAACAAAATTTTGGAGCAAGTAAACGAGAAAGAAGAAATCAAGTTACCTGAGGCATTCTTAATCAAATGGTTATTGTTCTCTAACCAGAACATCACTTCCGAAGAGCAAGCAAAAGAAATCCTTGAAAACGAGAAAAATATTATCAAAGGTCAAATCCTAGAAGGAAAATTGATGAATGATAACGAAATCAATTTGGATTATGCAGAAGTTCTTGGACAAGCTGAGCAATTGGTAAGAAACCAGTTGGCAATCTACGGAATCCACCATTTAGGTGATGATGAAGTTCAAAAATACGCTGCAGAAATGTTGAAAGATGAGAACCAAGTAAGACAAATTTCTTCTGAAGTGGCTATGGCGAAGCTGAAAGACGTTATCCTTGAGAAATCTAAAAAGAAAGAAACTAAAATCTCTCACGATGAGTTTCTTGATGTATTGAAGAAGTAATTTTCCTCAAAATATATTGAAAAACGCTCCAATTTTTTGGAGCGTTTTTTATTTTGTATAATTCAGAAGTTCGAGATAAGGATTTCCTTTTAAGCCGAGTAATTCCGCAAAAGCAGGTTCAGTTTTCCAGCCTTTTTCTTTTAGATTAATGATTTGTTTTCGGAATTCTTCGCCTTTCTGTTCCAGAATGTCATATTCTATCATCATATGACGATAAGCATTTTGAAGTTTCGTCTGAACGTTCTGAGCAAATAACTCTACCGGAAATTCTTCTATAGTGAAATTGCAAACCAGAGAATCAATGCCATTCATTTTGCAAAAATGAATTTCAAAGTCTTTTTCATTCTGAAATTCATTAATGATAAAATCTTGAGCTTTAATCAAATCATCACTCTCCAAAATAATATCCAAATCGCTTTTTTCGATATTGATATTAATGGGAAAAGTGCCTGTGAGAATAGGATTGTATTCCTTTAGTTTATCAAAAATCTGATGTTTTTCTAAGACAAAATAAATTCTTTTCTGGATTTCAGAACCGTTTTTAAGATAATCTAAAGTCAGAAAATTCATTATTACTATTTATTTGTCAGTCTGAAGCTCTCGAAAACCTTGTAAATTAGAAATTTAAAAACAACCTTGGATTGATAGGCTGATTGTTTTTATGAACTTCATAATGAAGATGCGGACCGGTCGAACGTCCTGTGTTTCCAGATTTTGCAATGATTTGATTGACTTTCACTCTGTCATTAGTTTCAACCAAAAGCTCGGAAAGATGACCGTATAAAGTAACAAGACCGTTGCCGTGTTCTATCATTACACAATTTCCGTAACCGCCCCTTACGCCAGAGAAGATTACTTTTCCTGCCGCTGCCGCTTTTACAGGACTTCCGTAAGCAACTGCAACGTCCAATCCTTTGTGGAACTGCATTTGATCTTTCTCTGCAGGTGCATTGCTGGATGCATTTTTATCCTCTTTTACGATGGCTTGCCTTTTAATAACATTGCCAAGACTGTCTTTTTCCTCTGCAATGTGCGAAGGATTCTCTACTTTCGATAGGTCTGCTTTTGGTGGAATTGGATTTTTTCTTTGACCAAAATTAGAAGAGATGTAGCCATCTGTCGGAATTCCCAATGGAACTTGCTGTAATCTTTGTTCCAAATCTACCAAATATTGGCTGTATCGGTTGCTCACTTTTGCCAGATAAACTTCATTTTGAAGGCTGTCTTTAGCCAAATTTTCTATGCGAAGGTCAGAAACATTTTTAGATTTTAGGAATCCATCGATGCTGCGGATACTTTGGTCCACCATCGCCAAATCGGTTTTCAGCTGAAGATGGTCAATGCTGTCTTTCTCGTTATTGATTTTGACGATGTTTACCTGATAGACTTTATCATCTTTGTCATTGTAAAATTTCCCGATGACTAAGCCTTCTATAAAACAAATCATTAGCAATATTATAAGAACAATATTTTTTTTCTTTTTCGATTTTAGAAATTGGACCATTAATAGATTTTTAAAATGGATTGCAAAAATAATAAATTTTTATTTTTCCTAATGTTAATCGTACTTAGGAATGTGATTTGTTATAATGAAAGTTAATTTTTATTAATTAATTGTTAAACGGGATTTACATTGATGTAAAATCATAAATTATATTAGATTTGTAGCAATGAAAAAGACGACAAAGAATGAGTAAGAAATCGACTAAATCATCTAATAACGTGCGCGTTGGCGTTTTAGGAAGCGGAAGCTTTGCTACTGCGATCGTTAAAATGCTGGCCGAAAACTGTAAAACTGTCAATTGGTGCGTGAGAAACGAATTTGTGAAAGGTGCCATTGAGCAACGCGGACACAATCCTAGTTATTTGACGACTGTTTCTTTCAACCTGAAAAAACTTGAAATTACGACAGATATCAATGAGTTGGTTTCTAATTCTGATGTGATTATTTTGGCAGTTCCATCCATTTATTTGGCAGAAGCTATGGAGAAACTGACTTGCGAATATCAGGACAAATTATTCTGTTCGGCTATTAAAGGGATTGTTCCAAAGCATAATGATATCGTTGCGCATTATTTGAAAGACGAATTTAAAATCGGGTTCAAAAATCAAGCGGTGATTGCTGGTCCTTGTCACGCAGAAGAGGTGGCGATGGAGCGTTTGTCTTATTTGACGGTTGCTGTGGCGCAGAAAGAGGATGCTGATGTTTTGCGGGAGATTTTGTCTTCCTGTTATATCAAAGTTAATACAAGTTGCGATATTCTCGGAAACGAGTATTCTGCAATTCTAAAGAATATCTATGCAATTGGTGCTGGGATTGCGAGCGGATTGGGTTACGGAGATAACTTCATTGCGGTTTACGTTTCCAATGCCATTCGTGAGATGGAAGCTTTTCTGGAAGCGATTTATCCCGAACCAAGAGATGTGAATGATAGTGCTTATCTTGGAGATCTGATTGTAACAGCTTATTCATTATTCTCAAGAAACAGAAACTTAGGGAATCTGATTGGAAAAGGTTATACAGTAAAATCTGCCATTCAGTCGATGAGTATGGTGGCGGAAGGTTATTATGCAACAAAAGGGATTTACGCTATTTGTCAAGAGAAAAAATTAAAGTTACCGATTATTAATGCCGTTTATGACATTCTTTATGAAGGGAAAAATGCAGAGAAACAATTTGCCAAACTGACGGATAAATTGACGTAAACAATTGTTAATTAACAAAACATTACGATTTTCTATTAAGTGATTGGAATAGAATTTGCGAAATTTGATTCGTTGAAAAATAAACACAAAAACAAAAATGAAATATTCAAAATTTAAACTGGCTCAGGAAGCTATTAAACACAAAGGTTTTTTGCAAAAGATTCCGTCTGTTTTCAGGATGATAAAATTGTATTACAAAGGCGAATACAAAATGAAGTTTACAGATATCCTTTTGCCGGCTTTGGCTTTAATTTATGTCATTTCTCCCATCGATATTATTCCGGATTTCGTTCCTGTGATTGGCGCTTTGGATGATTTGGCCATCTTAGCTTTAGCAATTCCTTTATTGATGAAAGAAGTTGACAAATTTTTACTTTGGGAAAGTCAAAAGAGTAATCCTGATACAAAAATCATCGACGCAGAAATTGTAGAGTAATAAAATACTTAGAATAAAAAAATCCCGACTCAGTTTTGAATCGGGATTTTTATTTTTAAACGCTAATCACCTCCTGTATCTCAGGAGCAAATTGTTTGATGGTGTTTTCCACACCGAGTTTCATTGTAGAAGCACTGATACCACAGCTAGAGCAGTTTCCTAGTAGTTTCACATAGACTTTGTCTTCCTGCACATCTACTAACTCAATATCGCCGCCATCTTTTTGCAAAAACGGACGGATGCTGTCCAAAGCGTCCATCACTTTGGTTACCAGTTCTTCTTGAATTTGATTAATATTATTCATTTTATTATTTTTTCTTAGGCGAGCAACCAGCCATCGTCGTGATTTTCACAGCTTCGGTTGGTGGCAAATTGGTGTTTCTTTCTACAAGGCTCTCAACCATATTTTGAGCAGTTTTGGTGTAGATGTCAGAGATTTTAGAATTTTCCTGCAAAGCAGCTGGTCTTCCTACATCTCCGGCTTCTCTGATACTTTGAATCAAAGGAATCTCTCCCAAAACCGGAATTCCTAAATCCTCCGCCATAAACTGAGCGCCCTGTTTTCCAAAGATATAATATTTATTCTCAGGAAGCTCTTCCGGGGTGAAATAAGCCATATTTTCTATCAATCCCAAAACCGGAATGTTGATGCTTTCCATATTGAACATTGCGATTCCCTTTCTTACATCGGCCAATGCAACGTGTTGAGGCGTACTCACAATCACAGCGCCTGTTACCGGCACTTCCTGAATAATAGAAAGATGAATGTCCCCAGTTCCCGGAGGAAGGTCAATCAAAAGGAAATCCAATTCTCCCCAATCTGCATCACGAATCATCTGATTCAATGCTTTGGAAGCCATTGGTCCTCTCCAAACTACAGCCTGGTTAGCACCTGAAAAATATCCAATCGATAACATCTTCACACCGTAATTCTCTATGGGTTTCATCAGATTTCTACCGTTCACTTCTACAGAAATTGGTTTTTGACCTTCTGTGTCAAGCATTGTAGGAACAGATGGTCCGTAGATATCCGCATCCAATAATCCAACTTTGAAACCCATTTTTGCCAACGTAACTGCCAGGTTTGCAGAAACTGTGGATTTTCCAACACCACCTTTTCCGGATGCAATAGCAATGATATTCTGAATTCCAGGAATTTGTTTTCCTTTAATTTCATTGGTTGGAGGCGTTGCAGGCAATTCAGGAGAAACGATTTTCAATTTCAAATTGATATGTTCTCCGAATTCTGAAGCAAAAGCTTGTTTCATAGCAACTTCCAATTTTTTTTTCTCGTGCATCGCAGGCGAGTGAGACGTCATATCGATATATACATCATCGCCCATCACTTGGAAATTACTTACCAGGTCATCCACTTCTATCTCTTTCAGAAAATCCTGAACTTTTGATTTCGTCAGCATAAAATTTATTATTCTT
Organism: Epilithonimonas zeae; assembly: GCF_023278365.1. Lineage (NCBI taxonomy): Bacteria > Pseudomonadati > Bacteroidota > Flavobacteriia > Flavobacteriales > Weeksellaceae > Epilithonimonas > Epilithonimonas zeae. The sequence continues at coordinate 3,295,253 of NZ_CP075338.1, forward strand.
TAAGTGGCTACAAAATTACGGATTTTAAAATTAATTTAGAATTAATTGAATTTATGATTTTGTCTATGCTGATGATTTTTAACAGGGTTTTTGAGTAGCAGGGTTTGAGCGTTTTAGTGTTCGAGAAATTAATGATAAGGTAAAAACTCGCATACTCTCAAACTCTCCAACTCATTTTAGGAGCCGGGAATCTGCTGTCCACTATATCTTTTTTGTTTTGCGAACATTTTGTCATCGATAGAAGCTGACATCAAAAAACAAAAAAGGATGCCGTTCCCATCAGGGCTATGGATTTAGTCCACCGATTTTAACTTCGTCTACAAAACGCAATTTCGTCATTCTGAAAGAAACCCAACGAAGTGGTTCGACGAAGTCAATCTCAGCCTATTATGGAGTTTGAATTTATAAAGTCTTCGAGAGCCTCAGACTGACATTCGTGAAAGAAGAACTATTAATATCAAAATGTCAAACTGAGCGGAGTCGAAGTATTTTTTTAATTTAGATTAATCAATTCTCAACGTCAGATTATTATCATTCGGATTCCCATTCGTGTTGAGTGCGCTGTAAGGCGTCGTAAACCAACCATTTTTGTTCATCACAAATCTGAACTCATAAGTCTTTCCTTTCTCGAATAGAGATTTAGGCAAAACCAATTCAAAAGTATTCTTGTCTTTGGCAATCATTTGATACATTGTATTAGCAGGATTCCAATCGTTGAATGAACCAGCAACAGCCATTTTCGTTATCGCTTCAGCATTTAAATTTTTAGGAACATTATAATTGAAAATTACTTTATCATTTTCAATTCTATAACCATAAATTTCCTTTTTAATATTAGGTTTATTAATAATTTCAGAAGCAACTGATTCTTCCCTTGACCAATACGGATTTGCTAATTGTTTATCAATCAATCCTGCAATATGATTGACTATAAAATAAAGTGGGGGAAAAGAATTGTATTTGTAGCCGTTCGACATAAAAATGATTGACAAATCATTATCAGGAAAAATACTGTAAGCATTTATGTTTCCGCCGGAAAAACCATAAGACGTTACATTTCCAGTTTTGGTAATTTCCCAACCGTGCGCAAAAATATCTTGTTTATTGGTATAATCAAAAGGTTTCCACATCAACTTTTTTGTTTGATCTGTGAGGAATTTGTTGGTGTCAAGATTAATGCTCCATTGCAAGAAATCTGGAAGCGAAATTGCTAGTCCATTGGCTGGATGCGCCCTCAAACCACCAACGTGTGTAGATTTATTAAACTGTTTCAAAGAATCATTATATCTGTAAAGTTGGATTCGATTAGGGATTTCTTCAAGAGAATTGGAATTGATTATGATTTTGTTCTTCGCATCAGAAAACTGATTTTTCAGAACAAAATCTTCAAATTTTTGTCCACTTATCCTTTCAATAATCATTGCTAACATCATATAATTAGTCTGATTATAACTATATTGATTTCCCGTCTCAAACTCCATTTTTTCTTTGGATAGTCGTTCAAAAACTTCAGAGTTGGAAATGTTTGTAGGCAAATTATGACGCTCAAAATCGGGAATGCCAGATGAATGCGACAATAGGTTTTTTATTTTCACATCTTGCCACTCTTTTGGAAGATTATCAAGATATTTTGAAATGTTATCTTCCAAAGACAATTGACCTTTCTCAATCAATTGGAAAACGGCAATATTGGTAATTAGTTTCGTCGTAGAATAAACTCTGAAAAGAGAATTAGCATCTACTTTCTTCTCAGACTCTAGGTTTTCTCTGCCATAATATTTTTGAAAAATAATTTTATCATTTTTGACAACACCAACCGCCATACCAGGAATTTCAAAAGTTTTCATCACTTCGGTTAGGTAATTGTCGATGGCTTTTGTCTGTTGTGTTTTTTGACAAAATCCTAAAAATGAAATATTTAAGAATAATAGAATTAAGAATGCTTGTTTCATTAATTATTGGTTTACGACATAAAGACAACTATGAGCTTTGATTTGTTACATCTAATTTCGCGAAAATCAAACTTTGAATTTTCAAGAGCCGGGAACCTGCTGTCCGCTACAATTCCTCGCGCTTAGCTTTTCCCATCGCTTGCTGTGGAATTTCCACTACCATCAGGGCAAGGGATTCCCACTTCTTTCTAGCCTTGTCAAGGTTCAAAACCTTGACAAGGCTTTTCTGTAAACGAATTTTTTAAGCGATACTTTATTTTCAGATGTTTACATATTAATATTATAATACAACTAACTCCGATATATTACCAGAATCTGAGACTCCAACTAGTTCTAAAATTTCTTTAGGAATACATTCTTTATTGAAAAAAGATTGAACTTTTTCATCATCCATATTCTTCCGTAAACTAGAATCTGCTATTGGAACCCAAAAATTTAATCCTCCATTCCTGACTTTAATCTCTTCTGAAAAAAATAAATATTGTTCTTTAAACTTTATTTCAAAATTATAGCCATAATATTCTGTAAATATATTTGTTGCTTCAATATATTCTGTCAAGTATTCATTAATTAGTGATAACTTATCAAAAATTATTTGTCCTTGTTTTTCTTCATCATTTACTAAATAATTCCAAGCTATTTCTAGTACGTCTTTAAAAATCAGGAATGAAAAATCTAATTTATCATATCTTTTGATTTTAGGATGAACAAATTGAATATCAAATATCTCAAGATTTATATAAGGAATTATCAGGTTATTTTTGAAAATGAATATATTTTTATTATAGGATTCTGAAGTATTGACTTCGAAAATTTCATTTTTTGCACCAATGATCATCTTAATTCGTTTTTAAAATTATCATTAATTATTATTTTCATCCTAACTCTCCAACTGCCCTTCCCATTTACTCACAGCAGAAGTAGCCAAAGCATTTCCAAGAACATTCGTCATACTTCTTCCCATATCGCAGAAATGGTCGATTGGTAAAATCAAGGCAATCCCCTCAACTGGAATATCAAACATTCCGCAAGCTGCAACAATGATGACAAGACTCGCTCTCGGAACACCTGCTATTCCTTTACTCGTTAACATCAAGACCAAAAGCATTATAATTTGTTGCCCGAGAGGCATATCAATACCGTAAATCTGAGCAATGAAAATCGAAGCAAACGTCATATACATCATACTTCCGTCCAGATTGAAAGAATATCCCAATGGCAAAATAAAAGAAACAATCCTGTTGTTGCATCCGAATCTCTCCAATTCTTCTACCAACTTAGGGAAAACCGCTTCAGAACTGGTTGTGGAAAATGCAATCAACAAAGGTTCTTTTATTCTTCTCAACAAATCGAAAAGACGGTTGCCAAGAATCATATATCCAACTAACAAAAGTACAACCCACAGAACACCAAGCGCAAAAAAGAAATCGCGAAGATAAATTGCATAAACTTTGAAAATTGTAAATCCATTGGTTGCAACCACCGCAGATATCGCTCCGAAAACGCCCAAAGGTGCCACCCACATTATGTAGCCTACCATTTTCAAAATAGCATGAGCGATAATATCCAATCCTTTGATAACTGGTTTTGTGTATTCTTCGCCCATTGCGGATAAAGCAATCCCAAACATTACGGAGAATATCACAATTTGCAAGACTTCATTAGTCGCAAATGCCTCGAATAAACTCTTTGGAATGATGTGTTTTACGAAATCTTCCATCGTAAAACCTTTACTGTTATTTACGATTTCGGAAGCGGAAGAAGTGTCCTGGATTGGTAACTTGGTCACGTGACCTGGTTCCAGCCAATTCACTAGAACCAAACCGATTAATAAGGAAACTAAGGAAGCGGATATGAACCAAAGCATTGCTTTTGTCCCGACACGACCCACCATTTTGATGTCGCCCATTTTTGCAATCCCAACTACCAACGTTGAGAAAACCAAAGGCGCAATGATCATCTGAATCAATCGGATAAAAACTGTTCCCAACAATTTGATGTTTTGAGCGAATTCTTCCTTAGAATCCGGATAGGTTGTGTGGACAATTCCTCCTAAAACAACACCCAAAATCAATGCGAAAATAATCGCGAAAAACAGTTTATTCTGACCTTTCATAACTTTTAAATATTTTGAACACAAAGTCCACGGAGATTTACTTTTATCACAATGTTTTTAAGGCTCAGAAAGGAGTAAACATAATTCTTATCTAAGCGAAGTGTCTTCGTGAACTCTTTAGCATTATTCTGTAAAATTCTTTGTGGGCTTGTGTTCCAATTACATTAAACAATTTTTTCAATATAAATTGAAACTGAACAAAACTAATATTTTTGAGAGAATAACCACTAATATTTTAAATTAATATTAAGACAATCAATCAAAAACACACGATTCTCATCAATAAAAATAAAATAGCATTCACGCACAGTTAAGATTAGAATTCGTTCTTTGTATAAATCTGATTGTGAATGAAATCAAATTCAAGGACGATATGAAAAGGGATGTGGAAATCGTCATTATTTCTGATGTACATCTTGGAACTTACGGTTGCAAGGCGAAAGAGCTATTGAGATACCTAAACTCTATCCGTCCCAAAACTTTGATTTTGAACGGCGATATCATCGACATCTGGCAGTTCAAGAAATCTTATTTTCCGAAGTCTCATTTGAAAGTGGTTAAAAAGTTAATATCGTTTGCAACCAAAGAATCCGAGGTTTTTTACATCACTGGAAATCACGATGAAGCGTTTAGGAATTTCACAGATTTCGAATTAGGAAAACTGAAGCTTTGTAACAAACACGTTCTGAAACTGGGCGATAAAAAAGCCTGGATTTTTCACGGTGATGTTTTTGATGCATCGGTTCAGCATTCCAAATGGATTGCAAAATTAGGAGGAAAAGGTTACGACTTGCTGATTGCGATTAATAATCTCGTGAATTGGTTTCTTGAGAAAATTGGCAGAGAGAAATATTCATTCTCCAAAAAAATCAAGAATAATGTCAAAAAAGCTGTTAAGTATATCGGTGATTTTGAATTGACAGCTTCTGAATTGGCAATTGAAAATGATTTTGATTATGTGATTTGCGGACATATTCATCAGCCTCAAATCCGGGAAGTAGTTGGTAAAAAAGGAAAATGTATGTATCTGAATTCTGGAGACTGGGTAGAAAATCTTTCGGCTTTGGAATATCATAATGGCGACTGGAAACTTTTCGTTTACGAGGAGGAAAAACATACTCTTATGGATGAAGAACCGGAGGAAATGAAAGAAATAGACAGTGCAGAGCTGATGAAAATCGTGACTCAGATTGTTTAATTTTTTACAATCGCAAAGGTGGAAAATGAAATAAACTAACTTTTAAATCGCAAATTTCCTAGTCGTACTTTGCGACTTATAGTATAAAAATTTAAAAAAATAATTGCGTCTTTGCGATTAAAATAAAAACACAAATATTTAATTTTTTAAATCCTTATGAAAATATTATACGCCTTTCAAGGAACAGGAAACGGACATCTTGCCAGAGCTCAGGAAATTATTCCGATTTTGAAGAAACATGCATTGGTAGATACTTTAATCAGTGGACATCAGACTCAACTGAAGTCCGATTTTGATATCGATTACCGGTTCAAAGGCGTGTCCTTGCTTTACAATAAAACAGGTGGTTTGTCTTACAAAAAAACTTTGCTGGAGAATAATTTCTGCAAAGCTGCGAAAGTAATTAAAGATTTGGATTTGAGTGCGTATGATTTAATAATCAATGATTTTGAACCTTTGACAGGCTGGGCAGCAAAACTAAGGAATCTTCCTATTATAGAATTGAGCCATCAGGCTTCTTTAACATTTAAAGAAACACCGAAGCCAGAGAAAAAAGATTGGTTTGGAGATTTTATCCTGAAACATTATGTGCCTTGCGAAAAGAAAATCGGATTCCATTTTGAAAATTATAACTCCCATATCAAAAAGCCGGTTATCCGACAAAAAATTAGAAAACTGAATCCTGAAAATAAAGGTCATTATTTGGTTTATCTACCAAGCTTTTCTGATGAGGTCATCACAAATTTTCTGACAAGAATCGATGTTCAGTGGAAAGTTTTTTCCAAATATGCCAAGCAACATCAGAAATTCAGCAACGTAGAAATCTTCCCGATTGATGAGAGAAAATACCTGGAACTGTTCGAATCTTGCGAAGGAATCCTATGTAATGCAGGTTTTGAAACGCCGGCTGAGGCACTGTTTATGCACAAAAAACTATTCGTCATCCCAATCGAAAATCAATATGAGCAGGAGTGTAATGCTTTTGCGTTAGACAGATTAGGTGTTGCGAATTCGGAAAAATTGGATCCAATTAAAATTCGTGAATGGATTAATTCTGACCAATTAATCGAGGTGGATTATCCGGATAATATCGAAAGTATTTTGACAAAAGAGGTTTTGTATTGATTAAATCAAATAGTCACAATAGATTTTATTTACAAAAATAAAATCAGTTTTTCTTGCCTCCGAACTTATTTAGATTCATCATCAGCGATAGCATAAAATAACGTTTCAGGACAAGTTCTTCTCTGTCTTCGATGTAATTGTCGCCGATGTTTCTGATGGCATTTTGACGTTGATTCAGAACATCATTGATGTTGAATCGCAGTGTCATTTGTTTTTTGTAGAATTTGTAATTCACACTGGCATTCCAGAAATAGGAAGTCCTGTTGAAACCTGCGGAAATGTTATTATTCTTGGTCACATTGATATCGTTGCTGAAATAAAGATTGGATTTCAAAAAGTAATTCACCATTCCGATAGTGTAATTCTGTTGAGCCGCCCGCGTTTTATCAACCCGATAATTGGTGTAATTGGAGAAATTATAATTAAGATTGGCAGAGCCGGTCAGGTCCAGAATATCTCTCAGGTTGAGCCTAACAGTCATCTTCGGTGCAATATTGTAAATCGTGTTGGTGTATTGGACACCATCCACAAAACCTTTTCTGTGGGTGTAGCTTGTCAGAAATGATGGCGAAATTCGGAATTCATTTTTATCCCATTTGTAGGTTTTTGAAAAACGGCCATCCCAACTCAGGGTTTTGTTTCCGCTAATGTTGGCAAAAGTTCTGAACTGCCTTCCCGTATCATCATAATAAGAAAAATCGGAAACGTTATTATCCGTATAACTAAATTTCAGCGAAGTTGAGTAAGTCATGTGCTTGGGAAGATTCCTATTCACAAAATAAATGGAGCTCGTATTTTTCCAGGTGCTTTTCAAATCAGGATTCCCCTGTGTGGTAAGCAACGGATTGGAAAGGTCTATATAAGGATTGAGCGCCGTCATCTGAGGTGCTGTGAAATCGCTTTGGTTGGATAGTTCCAAGGATTTGCTACTGGAAAATTTGTAAACGAATCTTGTGTTATAATTCGGGAAAATGAAGTTTTTTCTAAAATCGATATTGTCATTGTTGAAGAAAGAATGAAAATCGTTGTTGTTGATTTCCAGATTAGCATTGAAGAAAAACCGGAATTTAGTTTTGTTCAAGTCATAACCAGCCACGGCATAAAGCGAGTTGATATCCTGATCGATTGTATTGGATAGTAAAGAATTGTATGTGGAAAATTCTCCTGTTGCTGTATCAAAATCGTGAACTTTTCTATCATTTCTGAGAGACAGAGATTTGTAAGTAATTTCTGTGGAAACGATGGCCGAGTCGGAAACTGGTTCATCGTATCTTGCATTGAAGCTAAAATCTGTGTTTTGATTTTTAGAAACTGAGCGCTGATTTCGGTAATCATTTTCTTCGGTAGACTGATGAAAAATGGTCGTTGTCAGATTATAATCGGTGCCGCTGTTATCCATCACATTGCTGCTGACAGACGCAGAAAACGTTCGTCTTTCTTTCTGAAATTTTCTTGTAATTCCTAATGATTGTGAGAAACCATTATTGACAGATTTTTGTTTGACAGAACCCGAACTGGAGTTAAGTAGAACATCATCCCGCAAGGTCACAGACTGATTATCAGAAGTGCTTTCGGTGGTATTGTTATTAAAATTGGAATTGAAAATAATGTTTGTGAACTTATCCAATTTCAAAATTGAATTGGTGCTGAATCCCAATCTTCGCAAATCTCTGTCGCCAGTACGTTCCGTATTTCTATCTAATTTGTAGTCGGGCAGAAAGGTGGTTCGGGCAGATTTGGAGTAAGTTTCGGAGTTTCGTTCATAATAATTGGCATTCAATCTTTCCAAATCGAAGTTGTCAAACTTGTTAGAATAGGTCGCATTCACAATTGTTGTACTGAAAATTCCGGCTCCGGAACCCGTTTTTCCTGATAATCCGGCATTAATATTATTGGAGCCAGCCGCTAAAGAAAGACGTGAATCCTGTTTTATTTTTGTAAAAAAAATGGCGCCGTCATAACGTTCATCCGAACCATAACCTAACCTTATGTTGCTTGTAACTCCGACTTTATTTTTAGGATCCATTTCAAAATTCACTGTGAGGCTGTCCGTGATTGGCGCTCTTCCCGTCAGTTCTTCTTCCTTGGTTTTAGAAGTGGTAACCTGTATTTTTTTGATGATGCTGGCAGGAATTGTTTCCAGTTCCGTTTTTCCGTCTTTATCAAATAACGGTTTCCCATTGATGTGGATTTTGCTTACTGATTTTCCGTTAACCGTAATTTTTCCATCCGCATCGATTTCAGCACCTGGAATTTCTTTTAGCAAGTCGTCTATCTTGGAGTCAGGTTTTACTTTCAGGTAAGAAGCGTTGTACTCAACAGTATCTTTTTTAATTTTTACAGGCGAAACCGTGATTTTGACTTCCTCAATATTGGTTACAAGTTCTTTGCTGAGTTTTATTGCTCCTAGATTTTCATTTTGATGAATGGACTCGAATTTTCGAGAGAATGTTTTGAGTTTATCTCCGGAAATCTGTAGAAATGAAGCTTCGTTTTGTGGGGGAACTTTGATGCTGAAGTTTCCGCTTTTACTTGTTCCAATGTAATTGATAATCGCCGAATCCTTTTGTTTCATCAAAGAAACGGTGATATTTTCCAACGGATTATTATTTTCATCCGTCACTTTTCCTGTTACGTTGTAGGTCTGCGCATTCAGTTTCAGAAAAGTGAATATGAAAATAAGCCAGAATTTTTTCATCAAATGTTAATAGTTTTCGGCATCAAAAATAGAAAAAACCCCTGAAAAATCAGAGGTTTTAATTTTTATTAAGTTTTGAAATTAAGCTTTCAAATATCTTGCATAAGCATAACCTTCCTCACCGTCAGCAGTTTTGATTTTCCACCAGTCGTCTGAAGACTGCTCAACCAAAGTTACTGTTTCACCTTTAGCAGCTTTTCCAACAATAGAAGCTTCTGTAGAAGGTTCTTGTCTGATGTTAAGATTAGACTCATCTGTTGCAACAGTTAAAGAAGCACCAGCTGCCAATCCGGAAACTTGCACATCGATATTAATATCTGTTGCTGTATAAGAAGAATCAATGGCGCCCAAAGCATTCCAAACTGTATCTTTTGCTGCGCTGCTAGACGCTTTTCCTGTGATATATAGAACACCGTCTTGCTCCTGCACAGAAAGGTCGGATAGTCCTGCAGACTGAGCTGCTGAAACTACACTTGCATATTTGTCTTGTAAACTCATTTGTGATTATTTTACAGTGATTTTGTTATCGTATTTACCAATTTTAAGAGCATCTACAGACTCTTTCACTTTTCTTGCGTTAGCAGAAGTTGTAGAACCTGTCAACGTCAATGTTCCCGCAACATCTTCAGCTTTTACGCCTGGGATATCTTTCAATGCAGTATTTACTTTAGCTAGAACAGCAGCGTCAACCATATTCACTTCCACAGGAGCAGCCATTGGCGCTACAGTTGCCATATCGTGAACATCTTTCACACCCTCTACTTTTTTAAGAGCTGCAATAGCTGCTTGTTTGTCAGCTTCTGTTGCGAAAACTCCGCTCAAATGCGCTTGTCCTTCCTTCACTTCCACAGAAGTTCCAGGATAAGCAGTGATTGCTGTAGTTGCGTTGGTTGTTAATTCTGCATCAGAAACTTTCTTTTTGCAGGAAACGGCTGTCATCGATACCATCAAGGCAAGAGCAGCGATTTTGAATGTTTTTTTCATAGGATAAAATTAATTAAGTTGTGTTTTTTAAAGAGTAAAATTGATGCCAAAAGATTTTGTTGACTTTTTCTTGATATTCAGATTTTAAACTTTCACTTATTGTAAAGTTAATTTTTTTTTTGATACAGCACTGAACTTTAAATAAATTTAACAGACATTATTATAATGTATTATTTAATCCTCAAAAACTCCTTCGCCAATTCTATCATTTTTGGGTCGCCGGTATATTTTCCTTTTTCGTCAGATAGTTTCACAGTCGGAATCCATTCATTATTAATTCCTTTTACACTGATGAGTTTCATTACGATGTTCATTGGTTTAAGTCCAACATCATTAGTAAGATTGGTTCCGATTCCAAAAGAGATTCCGATTTTACCTCTGCAGTAATTGGTGATTTCTTCAACTTTTTCAAGATTCAGTCCGTCAGAAAAAATAATGTATTTGAATAATGGATTGATGCCGTGCTTTTGATAATGCGCAATGGTTTTATCAGCAAATTCAAACGGGTCGCCGCTGTCGTGACGTACGCCGTCAAACAACTTTGCAAACTTTTTATCAAACTGCTGGAAGAAAACATCCGTGGTGTATGTGTCGGAAAGTGCAACTCCCAAATCGCCACGGTAAACATTAACCCAATTTTCCAAAGCAATAGAATTGGCCGTTTTGAAACCAAATTCTGCGGCGTGAAACATAAACCATTCGTGGGCATGTGTACCAATTGGTTTTACGTTGTAAAGCATAGCCAGATGAACATTGGAAGTTCCTGTAAAAGTCGATTTTTTATCCTGAATCAAGGCATCCATCACCAATCTGTGAACTTTGTAAGAATGTCTTCTTCGTGTTCCAAATTCAGCAAAAGGAACGCCCAATTCTGTCAAATGAACCGCTTTTTCTACAGTTTTATTAATGACCTCTTCGTTGGTTTGTCGCTCCATATGATTCATCTCATAATGAAGTTCGCTGATGAGCGCCAGAAGCGGAACTTCCCAAAGAATGGTTCTGTACCAGAGACCTTCCACCGAAACTTTTAGTTCGTTGCCATTTTGTTCAATCTTCACTTCAGAAGGGTCGTAATGAAAACCTTCCAAGAAATCGAGGTAGGGTAGAGCAAGATATGGACAAGTGGCTTTCAGATATTTTTTTTCGTCTTTGGTCAGCTTCAGTTCTGCCATTGCGTTGACAGACTTTCTAAGTTCTTCTGCAAAACCTTCCGGAAACTGATGTTTTCCACGGTTGATGAATTCGTATTTTACAATCTCGTTTGTGAATAATTTCACTACTGCATTTTGCATTGTAATCTTGTAGAAATCGTTATCCAGAATAGAGTTTAGTCTTACCTCGCGCATAAAAAAATCATTTAAACAAATCTAAGGAATTTTGTTGAGGAGATTTTAGAATCTTGCGGAATTTATCATAATGGCACAAAGATTTTCTTTTTGATTTATAGTATGTTTTTGAGGCACAAAGTTAACTTCGTCAATATGAAAATCTTTGATTTCTATCGTGCCTTAAAAACAGTAAGAGGAAAATATTTTCATAGTGCTTTTGTGTTAGACTTCATGGATTAAATTAAAGCAAAACTTTCCAAAAGTAATTTTCAAATTACAATCCTTACTTTTGTAAAAATTATTTAGAATGATAAAAGCGCTGATATATTTTGTAGTTGGAACCTTGATTAGTTTTTTCTTGAGACGTTTTACAGGAGAACCTGCAGAATTTTTGGTAGAACTATATGTGGCTTCTGCTTTCGGAATTGGTTGGGGATTAGCTTATTTTGTAGACCATCCGGAGTGGCCGCTTCCAAAGAAAATGGGAATCTCCTTTATTGGGATTATTGTTCTTGTAGCTATTGGCTTAATATTTTTCAATTTCGAAACTGCTTTGCCGTCCATTATCAAGTTTTCTACGGTCTTTGTAGCTTATTATATGATAGCGAGTTTCCGGGAAAGTAAATCGTTGAGGTATTAAATATATTTTGGGCAGCTTATCCGCCTTCCGCTCCTAATCTTTTTGTTCCGCTGCGCTACACAAAAAGGATTTCCGCTCAAGTCGGGCTGCAGCAATTCAATGTACAAAACAAAACCTTTCAAAGCTTGAAAGGTTTTTCATTTATATTAAATCTTAGTAAATCATATTTAATGAATCATCAGGAAGCTGACTACGCCTAAACCCATCACCAGAAACATAAAAGCAAAGAAATTAAACATAAACAAAATGCTTCCAATCATAAAACTGATAATACCGTGCGTATGATAAACCTTATAATGGGCTATAAAAAAATAAATGATACTGTAGAAGAATAGAACATTCATCAGCAGATATATAAAGATATTGATTGAATTATTTAAAACATCGGTTAACTTATATAGTGTTGAGAACAGTAAAATTGTCAGTAGCAGGAAGCAGAAATAATGCAGTGTAAAAATGCCGTGGTCAAAATACCACCATTTTTTCTTGTTGTGGAAAATCCATAGGAAAAATGCAAAAATCGGAAGATAAATGAATAAGGCTTTTGGCAAATTATGAAAAGATACCTCGCCCAGTTTTTTTAGGATTTCTCCTTTTGTAATACCTTTTTCCTTTAACTCGAAAAATTTGTGAGCAACAGGAACATTAATGAAATCGAAGAATGATGGGTTTTTTGCTTTTGCAGAGTCAAATGATTTTCTGGTTGTATAACCATTATATTCAAACTTATCATCCAGTTTCTTACTCATATCAAAGCTGTCTTCGATATCACTTAATTTTGCAGAATCTTTTAGTAAAGTATTAACTTTACTAATTGTGACAGAATCCGTTCCCTTCATTTTTTCTTGCGCTCTGATGCTGTCAAGCTGTTTCGAAGTTTCTGCAAGTCTGTTCAGTGAGATTATCTTTTCTTTTCCAGAGTCCTTTTTTCCTTCAAAATTAATGTCGAAAGGCGGGAAAACAGCAAATAGGAAAAATGTTATGAAACTGATGAAAATGTAAAGTTTAACCGGCGGAACAAATTTTTGTCTTTTACCTTCCAGATAAGTATTGGTCAATTTACCGGGTTTGAAAAGCAGATTTTTAAGAGTTCCCCAAAATTGTCCGTCGTAATGTGTAAAATCCTCTACAAAGTGAGTGAAAAGATAATAGAAAGGCTGCCTTGTCTCTATGTTCTGCTGTCCGCAATGGGGACAATAATGTTCCTCAACAATATGTCCGCAGTTTAAGCAGTCTTTTTCTTCTCTCAGTTTTCCGTGGCTCATTTTATAGAATTTTTTCAAAAATATAAAAAAGCAACATTATATAATGAGTCCAGTATTAATTAATTTTTAAAATCAATGTCAGGATTTATTTCAATAACTCATTAATAATTAGAAATTTAAAATATTTCTTTGGGGAAAATTTTTCATCCGGGAAAATTTTGCTACCTTTGCACACCCGTAAGGGAAAATTATGTTTAATCGTAAACGATAAATTGTGAATACATTAAGTTACAAAACAGTATCGGCAAACAAGGCTACAGCAAATAAAGAATGGGTTGTTGTAGACGCTGCTGAGCAACCGTTGGGAAGACTAGCTTCTACAGTTGCAAAGATTTTGAGAGGTAAGCACAAAACGAATTACACGCCACACGTAGATTGTGGAGACAACGTAATCGTTTTGAACGCTGGGAAAGTTACACTTTCCGGAAACAAGTGGGCAGACAAAACTTACATTTGGCACACTGGATATCCAGGTGGTCAGAAGTCTATGACTGCTGAGGAGCTTAAGAAAAAAGATGCTCTTAAAGTATTAGAAAAATCTGTAAAAGGGATGCTTCCTAAAAACAGATTAGGTTCGGCTTTATTCAAAAACCTTTATTTATATGAAGGAACAGAGCACAAACACGAAGCTCAACAGCCAAAAGTAATCAATGTTAACGAATTCAAATAATTAATATGTCTACAGTACACAAAATCGGAAGAAGAAAAACTTCTGTTGCAAGAGTTTATGTGAAGCCAGGAACTGGTAACATCACTATAAACGGTAAAGATGCTAAAACTTATTTCTGTACGGATGTTTTAGTTTATAAAGTGAATCAGCCATTTTTATTGACAGAAACTTTGGGTCAGTATGACTTAACTGTTAATGTTTTTGGAGGAGGTATTACTGGTCAGGCAGAAGCTATTAGACTAGGAGTTTCTAGAGCATTGTGTGAAATTAATGAAGAATTCAGATTACTTCTTAAGCCACACGGATTGTTGACTAGAGATGCAAGAATGGTAGAGAGAAAGAAACCAGGTCAGAAAAAAGCGAGAAAGAGATTCCAATTCTCAAAACGTTAATTTTTCAGATTCAGGATATCAGATACAAGATACAAGACTTTATGTTTTCTTCTTGGTTCTCGATTCTTGGCTCTATTATCTAAACAAAATATTGCCCGTTACGTTTAGCATCCAAACTTTACTCCCATCTAAAGTAAAGTTGATTGCAGAAAAGCGGAAAGTAAACTAACAAAAAACAAGAAAACATGGCAAAAGCAAATGTAAAAGACCTTTTAGAGGCTGGCGTACACTTCGGTCACATGACTCGTAAGTGGAATCCAAATATGGCTCCATACATTTTCATGGAGAAAAACGGTATTCACATCGTAGATTTACATAAAACAGCTGTTAAATTGGACGAGGCTTGTACAGCTTTGGAAAAATTAACTTCTGCAGGTAAAAAAGTTCTTTTCGTAGCTACTAAAAAGCAAGCGAAAGAAGTAGTAGCAAAACACGCTGCTGAACTTAATATGCCTTACATCACAGAAAGATGGCCAGGTGGTATGCTTACAAACTTTGTAACTATCAGAAAAGCAGTTAAGAAAATGAACTCTATCGATAAAATGAAGAAAGATGGTACTTTCGAAACTTTATCTAAAAAAGAAAGACTACAAGTTGATCGTCAAAGAGCAAATCTTGAGAAAAACTTAGGTTCTATTTCTGACATGGTTCGTCTTCCTTCAGCTATTTTCGTAGTTGACATTATGAGAGAGCACATCGCAGTAACAGAAGCTAAAAAATTGGGTATCCCAGTTTTCGGTATAGTAGATACTAACTCAGATCCTAGAAAAGTGGATTTTGTAATCCCAGGAAATGATGATGCTTCTAAATCTATCGATATGTTGTTGAGCGTTGTTTCAGCTTCTATCAAAGATGGTTTGTCTCAAAGAAAAGCAGATAAAGAAAAATCTAAAGAAGAAGGCGAAAAAGTTTCTGCAGAAGCAGATGCTGATTTCGATGCTGAATAATTAGAATCTTTTCTAAAATATAAAAAGCGGTTCAATTTATTTGAATCGCTTTTTTTATGAATTATTTGGGCGCCTATTTCCGCCTTCCGCTCCCTATCTTTTTGCACGAAGATTTCAGATTAAATAGAACTCAAAGTATAAGCAAAAAAGGATTTCCGCTCAAACCTAACGAAGTGGTTCATCGATTCAAATAAATTAAATATTAAATTGAAGATAAGTCAGGGCGCAGATTCGGCTTCCAATCAACAGTCGTCAATCAATACAAATAAAAACCCCTTCAGAGTTTCAAACTCTGAAGGGGTTGTATTTTATACCAATAGCAAAAAGCTAATAGCCAGTAGGCAAATTACGTTATCCTTTGAATTCTCCCATTGCAATAAACTTATCTTGTCTTTCAGCAACCAATTTCTCAACCGGCAATTTAGAAAGCGTTTTGATGTCTTTCAAGATGAATTTCTTCACGTTGTCGAAAGTTGCAGCATTATCATAATGAGCGCCTCCAAGAGGTTCAGGGATAATGTCATCAATCAATTTTTGCTTCAACATATCATCAGCAGTAAGTTTCATTGTAGTGGCTGCAGTTTCTTTGTATTCCCAACTTCTCCAAAGAATAGCTGAACAGTTTTCCGGAGAAATCACAGAATACCAAGTATTTTCTAACATATAAACTTTGTTTCCAACACCAATTCCTAATGCACCACCACTAGCACCTTCACCAATGATGATGGTAATAATCGGAGTTTTCAATTGGCACATTTCATAGATGTTTCTAGCAATCGCTTCACCTTGTCCGCGTTCTTCTGCCTCAAGACCAGGATAAGCGCCAGGTGTATCAACAAATGTTACCACAGGAATGTTGAATTTCTCTGCTAATTTCATCAATCTAAGAGCCTTTCTATAACCTTCCGGGTTAGACATTCCAAAACGTCTGTGCTGACGTTCTTTGGTAGTTCTTCCTTTCTGAGTTCCGATTAGCATCACCGTGTTTCCGCTGATACTGGCAATTCCGCCAACCATTGCCGGATCGTCCCCAAAGTTTCTATCGCCGTGCAATTCAACAAAACTCCCTGCATCTGCCAAACCGTTGATGTAATCAAGTGTATAAGGTCTGTCCGGATGTCTGGAAAGCTGTACTTTTTGCCAAGGCGTAAGGCTTCCGTATATTTTTTTCTTAGTCTCTTCTATTTTTGTTTTGATCTTTTTGCAGGATTCATCTACATCAATTCCGCTTTCTGTGCCTAGTTGTACACATTTTTCGTATTGCTCGATCAGTTCTTTTACAGGTTGTTCAAATTCTAAATACTCCATATTTTGTTTGGATTAAACCGTTCAAAAATAATCTATTTTTTTTAAATGGATTTCTAATATTAATAAAAAGTCTTCGAGAGCTTCAGACTGACAAATTAATTAATTTAAACTAATTGCTTTTTCTATTCTTGCCAATGTTTCTTCTTTCCCGATAATGTTCATAATGTCTGGAACATCCGGGCCTTTCAATTCACCTACCAAAGCGAGACGAAGAGGCATCATTACTTTTCCCATCCCGATAGAATGTTCCTCTGCAAAATGATGAATAGTATTTTTCAAAGTTTCCGAATCAAATTCTGAAGTTTCCAGTTTAGTAGAAAAGTCTTTCAGAACTGCAGAAGTGGTTTCGTTCCAAGCTTTTTTAGTGGCTTTCTCATCGTAAGAAGTTGGTGCTTCGAAGAAGAATTTTCCGTCGTTATAAATATCAACCACGAAAGTCGCTCTTTCTTTCATCAAAGAAACGATTCTCAATAATTTATCATCAGAAATATTTAATGCTTTTACTTCATCGATTTCTTTCAATAAAACCAAAACTTCTTCATCAGATTTCAGTTTCAAATATTCCTGATTGAACCATTTCGCTTTCTGTGGATCGAATCTTGCGCCAGCTTTATGAACTTTATTAAGATCAAATTCTGCAATCATATCATCCATCGAAACTATTTCTCTATCATTTGCTGGTGTCCAACCTAACAAAGCTGTCATATTGATAAAAGCTTCGGGAAAATAACCCGATTCTTTATAACCTTTCCAAATCTCGTCACTTTCCGGATCTTTAAAATCCATCGGGAAAACTGGAAATCCGAATTTTGCACCGTCTCTTTTGCTGAGTTTTCCTTTGCCTTCTGGTTTTAGAATTAATGATAAATGAGCAAATTCTGGAGCTTCCCAATTCATCGCTTCATATAATAAAACATGCAAAGGCATAGAAGGTAACCATTCTTCACCACGGATAACGTGAGAAATTTTCATCTCGAAATCATCCACCACATTAGCAAAATGGTAAGTTGGCATTCCGTCATTTTTGATCAAAACCTTGTCATCAAGCGTATTTGTATTCACAGAGAAATTTCCTCTGATGATATCCTGAAGATTCAAAGTTCTATCAATTGGCATCTTGAAACGAACAACATATGGAACATTCGCATCTAGTAATTTCTGAACTTCTTCCTGAGAAAGAGAAATGCTGTTTTTTAACTGTTGTCTTGTCTGATGATTATATGCAAAAACCTCGCCCCTAGCTTCGAAAGCTTTGCGGATCGCATCCAATTCTTCAGGCGTGTCAAAAGCTAAATAAGCGTAATCGGTCTTTAGAATCAGCTCTTTATATCTGTCGTAAATGTCTCTTCTTTCAGATTGTCTGTAAGGCGCATAAGGGCCACCAACTCTTGGGCTTTCGTCAGGAATAATTCCGCACCATTCCAAAGAATTCATAATATAATCTTCGGCACCTTCCACATATCTTGCAGTATCCGTATCTTCGATTCTAAGAACAAATTCTCCACCTTGATTCTTAGCAAAAAGATAATCATACAAAGCAGTTCTAACACCTCCTAAGTGTAAAGCTCCCGTTGGACTTGGTGCAAAACGCACTCTTACTTTTTTCATATTCAGATAATTATTTTACAAGTCATAAAGATGACTAAAAAATTGTGGTGCAAAATTAATAAATTCTGAGCGTTTTGCCTTTCGAATTTGGTTAATCTTTTCCGAAATACTATTTTTGTAGATTAAAATAAAAGCTATGCTGGAAATCGGAGAAAGACCTTGGGGAAAATATTATGTTTTGGCGGATGAGCCAAATTACAAACTGAAAAGAATAGAAGTAAATCCCGGTCAGAAATTATCTTACCAGTTCCATCACAAAAGACAGGAACAATGGACAATTATTGAAGGAAATGCAACTATTGTTTTAGACGGAGAAGAAATCCCTTTGACTTATGGACAAAGCATTTTTATTCCACTAGGAGCGAAACATAGAATCATGAATCTTACAGAAAAACCTGTTGTTTTCATAGAAGTTCAGACAGGAACTTATTTTGGAGAAGAGGATATTGTACGATTGGAAGATGAGTATGATAGAAGTTAAATTCTAATCTCCGAAACACTTACCTTTTTTGAATCTACTTATCCAACATTATAAATCATTATATCTCAACTCCAAAAGTATGATTTTTCCCACGATAAAAAAATGAAAATATTATTAGATCCGCAGATTTTTAGTCAGCAAACTTATGGTGGGATATCAAGATATTATACAGAAATATTTTCTGAACTTGATAAAAGAGAAGATGTTGAAGTCGTTTTACCAATATTTTATACAGATAATTCTTATCTCAAAACAAGCAATCTTCTTTCTAAAAATAAAATTCTAGTATCATTTTATAATATTCTTTCATTTTTTAAAATAAGTACAAAAACACTTAGAAAGAAAAAATCCGAGAAGTTTTTAAAACAGGTATGTCGGGATAATAATTACGATGTTTTTGTTCCCACTTATTACAATCCCTATTTCCTTGATTTAATAGGAGAAAAACCTTTTGTGTTGACTGTTTATGATATGATTCACGAATTGTTTCCAGAGTATTTTTTTGATGATCCTTATAGAGTAACAGAATATAAAAAGGAACTGATTTATAAAGCGACTCGCATCATCGCAGTATCTTACAATACAAAAAAAGATATTTTAAGAATTTTCCCAGATATTAACAGTGAAAAAATTCATGTGATTCACCACGGCAGTTCAATAAAAATTGAAGAGCACAACAAAGTGAATTTGCCGAAGAATTATATTTTATACGTCGGATCCAGAGCTGATTATAAAAATTTCAGATTTTTGGTCAATGCCATTAAACCAATTCTAAAAGAAAACCCAGACTTGGTTTTATTAGCCGCAGGTGGTGGTGAATTTAAAGGTGACGAAATCAACTACATCGAAGAAAAGGGTCTGAGCCAACAAATTCGGCAAAAGAATTTTGAGGAAAACGAGTTAGGACAATTCTATAAAAATGCGAAATTTTTTGTATTTCCATCTCAATATGAAGGTTTCGGAATACCAGTTTTAGAAGCAATGGCTTGCGGATGTCCAATCATCCTGTCCAACAGCGCATCTTTCCCAGAAGTTGCCGGAGATGCAGGTATATATTTTGATAGTACATCAGAAAAAGATTTACGAGACAAAATCAGAATGTTACTAGATAATGATAATTTAAGAAAACAATTCTCAGAAAAAGGATTGGAGCAGGTGAAGAAATTTAATTGGAAAGTGGCAGCAGAACAATGTTTAGAAGTTTACAGACAAGCAGTAGAAGATAAGAGAAAATGAAATTAACGGTATTAACAATCAACTATAATAATAAAGAAGGTCTTATTAAAACATTTGATTCTGTCCAAGCTCAGACTTGGAAGGATTTTGAGTTTATTGTGATTGACGGCGGAAGCACCGATGGCGGTAAAGAATTGATTGAGCAGAATGATCAGGTTGATCATTGGGTTTCTGAGAAAGATTCTGGTGTCTACAATGCAATGAACAAAGGAATTAAGAAGGCAAACGGCAATTATATCATCTTTATGAATAGTGGTGATTTCTTTTACGATGAGTTTGTTCTGGAAAAAATAAAAGATCAATTCGATTCTAATATCGATATTTTGTATGGAGATTCCGTTTTCTTTAATGACCAAGGTTATCGAAAAGTTATTAAGGCTCCGGAAAAATTAACTTTTGGTTTTTTCTATGATGGTGGACTTAATCATCAGGCTGTATTTATCAAAAAATCTTTATTTAGTGACTACTTTTATTATAATGAAGAGTACAAAATTTGTGCAGACTGGGAGTTTTTTATTATCATGGTTTGTCTTCATAATGTATCGTTCAAACATTTGAAGGAGATTATTTGCTATTATGATTTCTCCGGTATTTCTGCAAAAGTGGAAAATCTGCCAATTTATATCCAGGAAAGAGATATAACTCTGAATAAATATTTTCCAGCATTCATAGATGATGCGGAACTAACTAGGGAAAGTCGTGCAAAAAGAATAAAACAAGTTTTACATATCAAAAAGTATCCTGTAGCTTGGCGGATTTTTAAATGGATGATCAGCTTATTTCTTTTATTTTTACCAAGAATTCAAAAAAAAAATTCGGACAAATAATTTGTTTTTTTTAATGTAAAAGATTAGAAAAAAGGGTTAAGTCATTTTTCTATAATACAATACAGAAACTAATCTGAAATATTACTTTGAGATCAATATCGTGTACAAATTTGGATAATAATAGTATAGTCTTACATGAAGATAAAATTCAATACCAATATCTCTAGCAGGATATACCAAAAGTGGTTTAAAAGATTGCCGGATTATTTCCTTTTCAGTCCGCATTTCTTCTTCGGTTGTGCTTCTTAGAATACGTTTAAGAACCATCAGGAGTTTTCTGATAAAATCTTTTATGACTTTTCCGTTATTTTTAAGATGTGTTTTACTTTGCCAAAATTTGTAAACATCCATTATTGCCAAATAAAAATAATAGGCAGTTTCAGGGGAGAGACTATGAGAAAGACTGTCATCAAGCTGTATATAATGATAAAGCTTATCATTGGATTTAACAACCTTTTGGGCTTTATCAAAAACCTTATAAAGTGTTGAGTAATCTTCAAAGCATTTCAGGTTTTCTGGGAAGTATACATTGTTAAAAAAAGATGTTTTATATAATTTTCCCCACGGATGGCTTTGGATAATATTGTCTTCCAATAAAAGAGATAACGCCCTTTTTCCGTCCAATACTTTTTCTTCCGATGTGGGTTTGTCAAATACCACATTTCCGTTTTCATCTTCATACGAAGCTTCTATGATTGAAATATCAGCATTTTCATCGGTCAATAATCGATACAATTCTGAACAATATTCCGGTTCTACCCAGTCATCAGAATCGACAAAACAAATATATTCACCTGTGGCAGCTTTTAAACCTTCATTTCTCGTTTTTGAAACACCTGAATTCTCTTGCCGGAAAATTTTTATTCTGTCATCTCTACGTTGGAAGTCTTCATATATTTTTGAAGTATTATCGGTCGAACCGTCATCAATCAAAATAATTTCTAGATTAATGTAAGATTGTTGAATTACAGAAGTCAGACATTTCTCCAACGACCTTTCGGCATTATAACAAGGGATGATTACGCTGATCAATGGATAATTATTCATAAGAATTTTTGATGAAGAAAAATTTATATTTGAATAAAAATCATTCCTTTTTATTTTTTAATGGCTATACTTGCCGAATATTTATGCCAAAATTAGTAAAAATATATCAAGCGGAAAAAATAGAGACCTGCTTGTTTTTATTAATTTTGGCATAAAGTTGAATAAACTTAGTATTATATTAAAAATTTTTAAACGAAATTTCCACCGATATGAATATAATTTATCTGGTATTTGGCAATAATATGGACAATTATCAGCAAGTCTATTTTTCTATCTACACAGCTTTTGAGCATAAAAATACTGAAGACAGGATTATCGTCGTTGCAGAAGATCCATCATTATTCGCTTCTTTTCAGGATAAGATAGAAATAATACCAATTAGCCGTGCACTTATAAAAGACTGGGAAGGCAAATATCAATTTTTTTGGAGAGTGAAAATCAAAGCGCTGCAATTAGTTGCCGAAAAATATCCATCAGACTCTATTCTATATTTGGATGGTGATACTTTTTTTTATCAGAATATGGATTATCTACGTGATGGAATGAAAAACGGACAAAATTTTATGCACGTAGAAGAAGGAAAATTATCGGCTCTTTCATCAAAAACCGAAAGACTGATGTGGAAACAAATGAAAGGAAAATCGTATTTTAATACCAAGATAGACGAAGATTCTACAATGTGGAACGCGGGGTTGATCGGTGTTTCTCCGAAACATTTCGGCTGCTTGGAATTAGCTTTACGGATTAATGATGCGATGTGCGCAGATGGCGTAACAAGAAGGCTAATAGAACAATTTGCTTTTTCTTTAGGATTGAATGAATATTCACCCTTAAAGCCTGCGGATCAGATTGTTGGACATTATTGGGGAAATAAACCAGAGTGGAACAAAATCATTGGCAATTTTTTGAAAGAAATCTTTATGAAGAACTATTCTTTAGATCAAATTATAGAAAAAATAGGAGAAATAGATTTTACTCAAATTCCAATTAAGGTGAAGGAATCTAATACCCAAAGAAAACTCAAAAACTTTGTTGATCAATTTTATAAGAATAAAAAGCCGCTTTACATCAATAAGTAATAAAGTTCTAAATTTCTCCAAAAAATTAAGTTATTGTTTCAAAGTTCTATAAGTCTCATAGACATATAAACTTTGAAGGTAGCTGATTTTTAGGCCATTAATTCCGTCTAATATTCCGAGCTTTAGAATGTAAGTTTTGAAAAATTTGAAAATAACTTTGCTCCACTGTATCATGAATGAGTATTTTTTGCCTTTCAATCCAAGTTCTTGTCCTTTCAATCTTCCATAAGACAACATTTTATTTCTGAATTGCTCATAGTTTTCAAAGGAATAATGAAGAAGTTTATGTTTTAAAACTCCTGTTGTTCCATTGATTTCCAAAGTCTCATGAACTTTTTTATTTTCAGAATAACGTGCTTTTGACTTTCTGAATAAACGGAAATTTTTATCATTCTGAGTTCCGGAAAAATTGATTTGTTTACTTCCGAGAAAAAATATTCTGTAAAAATAATAAGCATCTTTAGCATCAGGATTTTTAACAGTTTCGATAATTTCCTCTCTTAGTTTCGGTGTGATTCTCTCATCGCCATCTAAAAATAAGACCCAGTCATTTTTTGCTTCCTCCAAAGCGAGATTTCTTTGTTTGGTGAAATCTTCAAATTTGTTTTGAATAATTTTTACTTTCTGAAATTGTCTTGCGATTTCTAAAGTTTTATCTGAGCTGAAAGAGTCGACGAGAATAATCTCATCGCAAAAATCAAAACATTCAAGAACTTCCTGAATGTTTTTTTCTTCATTATAAGTGATGATGAGTCCGCTTATCTGCTCTTTCAGCTGCTGCATTTTATTTTTGAAATTCTAAAATTGTATTTTCGATAATCTTTATACAATCCAAAAGTTGTTCTTTTGTAATGACCAAAGGAGGTGCCAATCTAATAATATTACCGTGCGTAGGCTTAGCCAAAAGACCATTTTCTTTCAGTTTTACACAAAGATTCCAAGCGGTTTTGCTATCTGGAGTGTCATTAATAAGAATAGCATTTAATAAGCCTTTCCCACGAACTTTTGTGATTAGGTCTGTTTTCTGAATTAATTTTTCAATTTCCGAACGGAATAACTGTCCTAATTCTTCCGCTCTTTCGGATAATTTTTCTTCGGCTACAACATCCAAAGCAGCAACAGCAACAGCACAAGCAATTGGATTGCCTCCGAATGTAGAACCATGTTGGCCAGGTTTGATTACATTCATAATCTCATCATTTGCTAAAACTGCAGAAACAGGATACATTCCTCCAGATAATGCTTTACCTAAAATCAAAATGTCTGGTTGAACATCCTCGTGATGACAAGCAATCAATTTTCCGGTTCTTGCGATTCCTGTCTGAACTTCATCAGCAATGAATAGTACATTATATTTTTTACAAAGGTTAGATGCACTTTTTAAAAATCCTTCATCCGGAACATAAACACCAGCTTCTCCTTGAATTGGTTCCACTAAAAATGCAGCAATATTGTGAGCATCATTTTTAAGTGTTTCTTCCAAAGCAGCTAAATCATTGTAAGGAATTTTTATAAATCCAGGTGTGAAAGGTCCGTAATTTTGATTAGCATCCGGATCATTAGAGAAAGAAACTATTGTAGTAGTTCTCCCGTGGAAGTTGTTCTCACAAACAATTATTTTTGCTGCGTTTTCAGAAATGCCTTTTACTTCGTAGCTCCATTTTCTGGCTAATTTCACGGCAGTTTCCACCGCTTCAGCGCCAGAATTCATTGGTAGAACTTTATCAAAACCAAAAAGAGTGGTGATTTTCTTCTCATATTCTCCAAGATTTGCATTATAAAAAGCTCTTGAAGTCAAAGCTAGTTTTTTAGCCTGATTGACTAATGCTTCTACAATTTTTGGATGAGAATGGCCTTGATTAACAGCAGAATATGCAGAAAGGAAATCAAAATATTTATTGCCTTCAACATCCCAAACAAAAACACCTTCACCTTTTTCCAAAACTACAGGAAGCGGGTGGTAATTGTGAGCGCCATATTGATTTTCTAAGTCAATGAAATATTGAGAAGACTTGTTTTCCATAATAAAGATTTTGCCAAAAATAGTAATTAGAATGTTATTGGTAATAATAAAAATGCCTAACTTTTAAAGTCAGGCATTTTTATCTATAAGGATGATATTCTTTAGATATGATTATCAAAACTTTTATCCATTACAAAATCTTCCATAAACTTGGTAGTGTAATTTCCGGCAAGGAAATCTTCATTTTCCAATAATTGTCTGTGGAAAGGAATGGTAGTTTTTACACCTTCGATATAGAATTCTTCCAAAGCACGTTTCATTTTTGCAATCGCTTCTTCTCTTGTTTGAGCTGTCACGATTAATTTTGCAATCATAGAATCGTAGTTGGACGGAATTGTATATCCGGAATAAACGTGCGTATCAACTCTTACACCATGTCCACCAGGAATATTAAGTTCTTTAATCTTTCCAGGAGAAGGACGGAAGTCTGCGTAAGGATCTTCTGCATTAATTCTGCACTCGATAGCGTGCATTTTTGGATAATAATTTTTTCCGCTGATTGGCGTTCCAGAAGCTAATAGAATCTGCTCACGAATCAAGTCATAATCTACAACTTGCTCAGTGATTGGGTGTTCTACTTGGATTCTGGTGTTCATCTCCATAAAATAGAAGTTTCTGTGTTTGTCTACCAAAAACTCAATAGTTCCAACACCTTCATATCCAATATATTCAGCAGCTTTTACGGCTGCAGCTCCCATTTTTTCGCGAAGTTCATCCGTCATAAAAGGAGAAGGTGTTTCTTCAATCAGTTTCTGATTTCTTCTTTGGATAGAACAATCTCTTTCAGAAAGGTGACAAGCTTTTCCAAATTGATCTCCTGCAATCTGAATTTCAATATGTCTTGGTTCTTCGATTAGTTTTTCCATATACATTCCGCCATTTCCAAAAGCAGCAACAGCTTCTTGGATTGCAGAATCCCAATGTTCTTTCAAATCTTCTTCTTTCCAAACAGCTCTCATCCCTTTTCCACCACCACCAGCAGTAGCTTTTATCATCACGGGATAACCAACCACTTTTGCGGTAGCTTTTGCGTCTTCATAAGAATCAATCAAACCATCAGAACCTGGAACACAAGGGATTCCAGCTTCTTTCATAGTCGCTTTAGCCGTAGCTTTGTCGCCCATTTTTTCGATTTGCTCAGGAGTTGCTCCAATGAATTTGATTCCATTTTTTGCACAGATTCTAGAGAAGTTGGCATTCTCTGAAAGGAATCCGTAACCTGGATGGATTGCATCTGCATTGGTAATCTCTGCAGCAGCAATAATATTAGGGATTTTAAGATAAGAGTCTTTGCTCATTGCGGGACCGATGCAAACTGCCTCGTCTGCAAAACGAACGTGAAGACTGTCTTTGTCTGCTGTAGAATAAACTGCAACAGTTTTTATCCCCATTTCTTTTGCCGTACGCAAGATTCGCATTGCGATCTCACCACGGTTTGCGATCAATATTTTTTTGAACATCCTTTTATAATTAAAAATTAAGAATTAAAAATTAAGATAAAGTGTATCAACTAATAATCACTTATCACTTATAATTTATCAATTATATTAAGATGGGTCTACTAAAAATAATGGTTGGTCATATTCTACAGGAGAAGAATCCTCTACCAATATTTTTACGATTTTTCCACTAACTTCTGATTCGATTTGGTTGAAAAGTTTCATTGCTTCTATTACACAAACCACTTTCCCTTCTGTTACAGAATCGCCTACGTTTACGAAAACATCTTTATCCGGAGATGGTTTTCTGTAGAAAGTTCCAATCATTGGAGATTTGATAGTGATATATTTGCTGTCATCAGCAGCGCTAGCAGCATCAGAGTTTGCAACAGGAGCAGAAACTGGATTTGCAGCCGGTGCAGAAACAGGAGCTTGATAAGCAACTTGTGGAGTTACATAGCTTACAGCTTCGCCTCCTAGTGGAGTTTTGATATAGATTTCGAAGTCTTTATTTTTATATTTCACTTCGGAAACACCTGCCTTTGCAACAAATCTTACAAGATTCTGAATGTCTTTTATATCCATAAAATTTTTAAATTGTTTTGAACGCCAAATATAATAAAAAACCACTCAAATTGATAAAATCCGAGTGGTTTTTTATGCTAAGTATAAGATTATCAAAGATAGATCTTAGTTTTCTTCTGTAGTTTCTACGGTTTTCTCTAATACAACTTTTCCTCTGTAATAAAGTTTTCCTTCATGCCAGTGTGCTCTGTGGTATAAGTGCATTTCTCCAGACGTAGCGTCTTTTGCCAATTGAGGAACTACAGCTTTGTAGTGAGTTCTTCTTTTATCTCTTCTTGTAGACGACTGTCTTCTTTTAGGATGTGCCATTGTTAGTACTTTTTAAAATTCTTGCGAATTATATTGTTATTGCTTAATTGTTATCTTTCAATTTTTTCAAAGCTTCCCATCTTGGGTCTGTGCTTTCCTTTTCCTCTTCGACTATTTTTGGACTGTATTGGTCTAATATCTTTTGATATTCATCATTGTCTCTTACAGATGGTGCCAGTTTTTTCATCGGAATTGATAAAACAACCGCTTCATATATAAGGTTGGCAAGGTTGAATTCGCCATCTTTTTTATTGATGGTAATGACATCTTCATCGCTGTCATCATATTCTTCTCCAAATTTTACAAGAATTTTCAAATCATTCTCAATATTTTCAGAAAATTCATCATTACTAATGTCGCAAATCAATTGAACGGTTCCTGAAACATTAATGAAGAACTCCAAAAAAGTTGTATGCTTGTCCAAAAGAACATTAGCATTGATTTTTGGATTAAAAAATTCCTGCTCAGTCTCAAATAAATCAAAGAACTCTTGATCAATTTCAAATATGAAATCGTGTTTTCCCGGTTTTAAGCCTAAAAAGGCAACGTCATAGTTTCTAATTCTGTCCATAAAAACGGTTTGCAAAAATAATTTATTTTTTTTAAATAACAAAATCTTTTTTGGAAATACTTGACTTGCAAAAATTTACTCCTCAAAAACTGATTTTTTTGTCTAATTATTTTCAATAGGAAGGTCTTCGTCTATCCCATTGTTGGCGTGAGAAGCCTTCGGACGAAGACGATTGCTCATCAAATCGTGATATTCTTCTCTGTTTTTGAAAATATGGATGGCTGTAAAAATAGCTTCTGAAAAAGAAGTTTCGTCTGCCAGATTTTTTCCTGCAATATCATAAGCAACGCCGTGATCCGGAGATGTTCTGATGAAAGGTAATCCTGCGGAATAATTCACACCTTCTTCATAAGCGATTGTTTTGAAAGGTGCTAAACCTTGGTCGTGATACATTGCTAAAACCGCATCGAAAGCCTTATATTTTTCCGGCTGGAAAAAACTATCCGCCGGATAAGGGCCAAAAGCTAAAGTTCCATTATTAAAAAGTTCTTTTATCGCAGGTTCTATAATTTCGATTTCTTCTTTACCGATTACACCGCCATCGCCAGCGTGTGGATTGAGTCCCAGAACTGCAATTTTTGGTTTTTCTACACAGAAATCTTCCTTCAGAGTTTTCGCCAATTGAGTGATTTGCTTTTTCAATTTCTCTTTGGTGATATTCTGTGCAATCTCAGCAACAGGAATGTGATGTGTGGAAACAGCCACTTTCAAATCGTTCGTTACCATAAACATTACCGCTTTTTTGCCTGCTTTTTCTTCGAAATAACCAGTGTGTCCAGCGTGAGCGAAACCATATTTCATCATTTCGTCCTTATTAATAGGAGCAGTTACGATAACATCTACTTCATTATTCAGAAGAGCTTGGGTTGCAGATTCCAGAGAATCAATCGCCATTTTTGTGGATTCTTCCGTTGGAATACCGAATTCTACATTGCTGTTTTCTTTGGTAAGATTCACCATATTGATTTTCCCAGACTGCGCTTCTCTTGCAGAATTGATGTAATTGAAGTTGGTCTGAAGCTTGAAAATATTTTTCTGATAGGTGAATAATTTACCCGAACCAAAAATAACCGGCGTGAAAAAATCTGTTATGCTTTTATCTTTCAGAGATTTCAGAATAATCTCGGGTCCGATTCCGTTGAAATCGCCGATTGAAATTCCTACTCTGATTTTATGATGTTTGGAGCTCATTTGTTTATCTTTGACATTTAAAAAGAATTTTACAAATTTAGGTTTTTTAGGTTGTTTTTATAACTATTTTTTACATATTATACTAAGCAGTTAGTAAAATATATAACATTTATAGCCCCGATTGCAACGGCATCCTTTTTCTTTTTTTGCTAAAAAAGAAAAAGATAGAGTGGAAAGCGGGAAATAGCTCCTAAAAAATTTAACAATATTAATTATACAAATGTTTACAGGAATAATAGAAGCGACCGGGAAGGTTGAGAAAATCGATAGAAATGAAGGGAATATTGATTTTGTGTTGAGTTGTCCTTTTACTCAGGAATTGAAAATCGATCAAAGTCTTGCGCACAACGGCTGCTGCCTGACAGTTGTAGAAACCAATAGTGATTCTTACAAGGTGACGGCCATCAATGAAACGCTTGAAAAAACGAATCTTGGTGCGTGGAATGTTGGAACGGAAGTGAATTTGGAACGTTGTTTGAAATTCGAAGGTAGATTGGATGGTCATATTGTGCAAGGTCACGTGGACAAAACAGGAATAGTTGAAAATATCGAAGACCAAAACGGAAGTTATTTCATTACTGTTTCTTACGAGGAAACTAATGAATACACGACAGTTCCGCAGGGTTCTATCACTCTAAATGGAACGAGCCTGACGGTTGCTGAAAGCGGAACCAATCAATTTTCTGTGGCAATAATTCCGTACACTTGGGAGTTTACGAATATGAAACATTTGAAAATTGGCGATGTTGTGAATTTGGAATTTGACATCATCGGAAAATATGTTGCGAAACTTTTGAAATCGCCATTGTCTAATATGGTGCAAAAATATCAGTAGAATTGGCAATTGCATAACCTCCAAAAACTAAAAACTACATTTGAAAAGCAAAATGCCATTAAGTGATTATAAAGGTTACCGATTAAGAAACAGGGTTTTTATTGGATTTCTCGCTATTTGTTTCCTGAGTGTCATTGCTTCGGCTACTTTATCTTATGTGATTTTGAGAGACAATGCGAAGAAGCAAAGCCAGCAGGATATGCAAAACAAGTCCGAAGCTCTTATGTCTTCTTTGGATTACGCGCTCAGCCATTCTCAGGTAGAAACCTATGATATTCCTAAAATTCTTGAAAACGAAATCTACGAAATTGCTGATATCAACAAGCACGACATTATTATTTATGATTTAAATGGTAATTATCTTTTGTCTAACAAAGACCCGAATCTTGTTGCCCAAAAGAAAATGCCTGCAGACGTCATAAAAGCTATTAAGAAAAACGGTAAACAATACGATGATAAAGCTTACGACGAAAAACTGAAAGCGACGATTGTTTCCTCTTATATGGTGTTGAAAAATAATATGTTAGAAAATATTGCTTATGTGTATTTTCCGTATTATCACAACGAGAGTGCTTATATGGAGGTTTTTAAAGAGTATTTTATATACATCATCGGTGTCAATCTTCTTATTATATTGTTCAGTATTTGGTTTAGTTGGATTATTTCGAATAATTTGACGGAAGCGATTATCCGATTTACTTCTATGATTAGCAAAATCAATTTGTTTGATAAGAATCTCAATCCCATCAAATATTATAAAAACGATGAGCTGAATGCTTTGGTTAAGGCTTACAACAAAATGATTGCTGAAATTGCTGACCAGCGCGAACGTCTCAGTTATATCGAAAAGCAATCGGCTTGGCAGGAAATGGCAAAGCAAGTAGCACACGAGGTGAAAAATCCGTTAACGCCAATGAAGCTGATGATGCAGAACTTCGAAAGAAAATTTGACCCGAACGATCCTAATAATGCTACTAAAGTTAAAAATCTAAGTGAAATTATCATTGGACAAATTGATGTAATAAGTAGAGTAGCGAGTGCGTTTTCTGAATTTGCACAATTACCGAAAAGAAATGATGAGGAAATTTCTTTGAATAAAGAAGTGAGGAATGTGCTAACGATTTTCAGTGATGAAAATATTTTTGTCCACGCCAACCACGATAACATTCCGATGAAAATTGACAGAGATTATCTTTCGAGAATTATCACCAATCTAGTGACCAACGCTAGTCAGGCCAAAGCTGACGATAGAAAATCTGTTATCAATGTAGATTTGGAGAAAATTGAAAAACGAATCAGAATCACCGTTCAGGATAATGGAGTAGGGATTTCTGAAGATAAAATAACGAAGATTTTCGACCCGAATTTCACTTCCAAAAGCAGTGGAATGGGAATAGGTCTTACGATGGTAAAACGAATGGTCGAAGATTATAACGGAACGATAACTGTAGTTTCTGAGCCAGATAAAGGAGCGACATTCACCATCTCTATGCCTTCCAATTTATAGATTTCAAAGTGGTAAAGCGATGAAGTCGTGAAATAGAGGTAGAAAACGACAAATCGAATTTCGTAGTGCGAAATGTCGGTTTTCATTATTATAATATGAAGGATTTCCAATTTCAAAAATTTTCAATTCAGCAAAGTTCTGATGTTTTCCGAGTGGGAACAGATGCTGTTTTGCTGGGGATTTTATCCAATGTTCATCAAGCTAAACAAATTCTAGAAGTAGGAACTGGAACGGGAATTATTTCATTAATGTTAGCTCAGAGAAATCCGGATGCAAATATCTTAGCAATCGATATCAACTCTGAAGCTGTCAAAACTTCTCAAAATAATTTCTCCAATTCTCCTTTTTCTGAAAGAATCAAAAGCCAATTTCAGGATTTTAAAAATTTTGAAACCCAAGAAAAATTTGATTTAATCATTTCCAATCCACCTTATTTTGAAATCAATAATTCTGAAAAAGATATTTTGGCAAGACAAAGATTAGAATTGGATTTCTCTGATTTAATTCAGAAAGCTTCACAATTACTTTCTGATAAAGGTTTGTTTTCTGTTATTATTCCCATTGATTCAGATAAACAATTCACTCAAATTTGTAGAGAGAATAATCTGTTTCTCAAAAGAAAAGTTATCATCAAAGGAATCGAAACGGCTGAACCCAAAAGAGTAGTTTTAGAATATTCATTCCAACAATCAGAAACGAAAGAAGAAAATTTCATCATAGAAAAATCGCCGAGAGTTTATTCCGACGAATATCTTGAGTTGACAAAAGAATTCCATATATTCAACAAAAAAGCTCTCTGAAAATTTCAAAGAGCTTTTTCTATCTATAACTAATAATTTTTCTTATTCGAACAATTCCGCTGTATCCAAAACAGAAACCTGTCCGTTTTCGCATCGGATGGCTTCGCCAGGATAATTCTGAATCATATGATAATCGTGCGTTGCCATTACAACAGCACAATGGTTTTCTTCCGCCAGATTTTTCAAAAGCGTCATAATATCGTTAGATGTTTCCGGGTCAAGATTTCCTGTTGGCTCATCTGCAAGAATTAATTCAGGGTGATTCAGAAGCGCTCTTGCGATTGCAGCACGTTGTTGTTCACCACCAGAAAGCTGATGTGGCATTTTGTGCTTTTTAGTTTTCATTCCAACGCTGGATAGAACTTCATCTATTCTCGCTTCCATTTTGTGTTTGTCTTTCCAGCCAGTCGCCTGGAGAACAAAAAGAAGATTCTTCTCGATATTTCTGTCAGATAACAATTGGAAATCCTGGAAAACAATTCCTAATTTTCTTCTCAGGTTTGGAACATCAGATTGTTTCAGTTTCTTCAAATCAAAACCGGCAACTTGTCCGCTTCCGCCTTGTAAAGGCAATTGTCCGTAAAGCACTTTCAAAAGAGAACTTTTTCCGGAACCAGTTTTTCCAATCAGGTAGCAAAATTTTCCTTTCTTGATATGAAGGTCAACATCATTCAGGACAGTGAAGTTTTTCTGAACAATCTTAGCGTTGCTCAAATCTATAATATCGACTCCAGGGTCATTTCTGTGCGGCATAATTTCAAATTGAAAGTTGTGAAACTCAAAAATAGCAAAAACTTATTTTTTGTCTTCTACTTTTGGCAAATTTTAACAACAAAAAATGTCTGAAAACAAATCCAGACATTTTTGTATATGATAATTTTGAAGAAATTATCTCTTAGCGCGCGCTGCACTAACAGTTAAGCTCTTTCTGCCTTTTGCTCTTCTAGCTGCCAACACTCTTCTTCCGTTTGGTGTAGACATTCTTTCACGGAAACCGTGCTTGTTTCTTCTTTTTCTTTCAGATGGTTGGAATGTTCTTTTACTCATCACTAATATATTTAGTTCGTAATTCTATTAAATTTTCAGATTGCAAATATAGAGATTTTATTTTGAGTGGCAAATATTTAAAAACTTTTTTATGTTAATTTTTCACTTTTCATTATTCCAATTATTTGGGCAGCTGTTTCCGCCTTCCGCTCCCGCTATTTTTGCCATCACTAGAATCCTCAGCAAAAAATGAGCTCCGCTCAAGTCGGGCTGCGCTTCGCAAAGTTCAACATTCAAATTGAATTCAACTTTCTCAAAGATACATCAATAATTATATTTGTATCAGAAAAGAGAAAGATGATAAAATCAAAACAAAATACAGAACACTATAATTGGGGCGGAAACTGTGATAGTTGGGTTTTACTGAACTCAGATAATCTTTCAATTAAACAAGAAGTAATGCCGCCTAACTCAAAAGAAGAACTGCATTTTCATAAAAATGCACAACAGTTTTTTTTTATTTTAAAAGGAAAAGCCACTTTTGTCGTGGATGAAGAAGTTTTCGAAGTGGCTGAAAATTCAGGATTTCACATCGCATCAAATAAAAAGCACTTGATAAAAAATCAATCAGATTTCGGTTTGGAATTTCTTGTCATATCAAATCCTTCAACAAATAATGATAGATTTGCAGTAGAAAAATAAAAGATGAAATCGCTATACAATCTTTCTATCCATCTAATGATTTTGGGGATGAAAATCTTTTCCCTGTTTGATTCTAAAACAAAAAAAGGAGTACGGGGAAGAAAAGAATCTTCGAAAATCGTTCGGGAAAAAATCCAAGGGCAAAAAGTGATTTGGATGCACGCAGCAAGTCTTGGCGAGTATGAGCAAGGTCTTCCGGTTCTCGAAAAACTAAAAGAACAATTCCCAGAACATAAAACTTTGGTCACTTTTTTCTCACCTTCCGGTTACGAAAATGTGAAGAAAAGAAAGCAGATTGCTGACGCCGTTTGTTATTTGCCTTTCGATAGGAAAAAAGATATAAAAGAGTTTGTTTCCACTTTCGAGACGGAGATTTTTTTCACTGTAAAATATGATTATTGGTACAATCTTTTAGAAGAATTAAAAAATCGAGGAACTAAAGTCTATGTGATTTCCGCACTGTTTTATGAACATCAGCTGTTTTTTGAAAGCTATGGAAAATGGTTTGCAAAACAGCTTCGTAAAAATATCGATTGGTTTTTTCATCAGACTATCAAGTCTCAGGCTTTGGCAAAAAAAATTGGGTTGACCAATTCTACGGTTTCCGGCGATACCAGATTTGACAGGGTAAAGCAGTTTTTGGATAGAGATAACCATTTGGAATTTATACAAGAATTCAAAGGCGATCAAAAATTGATTGTGTTTGGAAGTAGCTGGCATGCGGAAGAAGATATTGCGCAGGTTCTTGTGAAAAAATTGCCTGAAACCAAAATAATTATTGTACCTCACGATTTGCATCGGGTTCCGCATTTGCAAAGATTATTTCCAAATGCAAATCTCTATAGTTCACTTTCCAACTCTCAAACTCCAGAACTTTCAAATGTTCAAATTCTCATCATCGATTCCATTGGAAAACTTTCCAAATTATATTCTTATGCAGATTTAGCAGTAGTTGGTGGTGGATTCCATTCGGCGGGATTGCATAATATTCTGGAAGCTGCGGTTTATGGCGTTCCTGTGGTTTTCGGAAATCAATACAAGAAAAATCCGGAAGCAGATACATTGATTGCAGCAAAAGGCGCAAAGAGCTTTGATGATTTTGTTGCTGCTTCAACTTTCATCACGGAATTGATTAACAAAGATTCTAAAACTGAAATCGGTGAAAAGTCTTATCTAAAGGAAATGGCAGAGAAGGCAAATGAATTTGTCAATTCTCAACCGAATTCTACTGAGATTATTGTGAAGAAAATTTTGTCTTTTGAGGAAATTTAATTCTCGCAGATTGAGCTAATTTGGCAGATTTAATTGAACTAAAATCTGCTTAATCTGCCAAATCAGCAAGATGAAAAATGAGTTCTAAGTTTATCTCAGGAAACCTTCACTCTTGATATTTTTTACAATCAATTCAAAATGGTCAGGAATGTTTTCACATTTCAGCCAATTGAAATCGAAGCTATTATTGACACAAAGTTTGCTTAAATAAATATTGTTGTCGATTTTCTCATTAAGGTTTTCCAGTAGCTCATCAAATTCCAACCAATAATCTTCGTCCAGTTTTTTGATTTGGATTAAGGCTTTGATGATTTTGTTGATGAGATAAATGTAAAGTTTGTAAACGGCATCAAATCTCTGTCTTCCCAGTTTTTCGTTATGTTCAAGGATTTTATTGACTAAAAATAAATTAAGATAAACGTCTCCAAATTTATCTGTTGTAATTTTGACGTGTTCCGTGATTTCTGCGCTCAGTTTTCTGATTAAAACCAAAAAATATTTCTGATTGGCAACATATCTGGAAATCTCGGTAACTTTTTCGTTGATGATTTCTTCCATCGTATTTCGTTTGTCATCCGTCGTTTCCGGGTCGATGAGTTCAAAATAGAGTTTCTTAGAAAGCAATTTGTCCTTCTTCAATAATCGGAAAATCAACCGATCTTTCTCAATTGGAGAAAACTCGCTCAAAGCCTGTTTGAATTCTTTTGAATATTCCATTAATTAAAGATTTTAGAATATTTGATAAAACCGTTAAAAGCCCAATTGGCAGTATAATACAGAGATTTTAATGTTGAGAATTTCATATAATCTTTGTACACCAAATATTGGTCCTTCATTATATTGGTCTTTTTTCTGGAAACGCTGTTGGGCAACATTCGGTATTTTGATAAAGTTTTTTTCAGAGGTTTTCCTTGCGGAATTTTTTTTAATAATTCCAGCCACATTACGTGGTCTTCACGTTTTGTGCCTTCCGGAAAATAGAATTTCCCAACTCTTTTAGAATCATACATCGATGCTAAAAGAGACAATCTGCAGGTTTTCAAAAGATTATTAAATGTCACAATTGTATCAGCTTCGTAATCTCCAATTTTAGTTGGATTCAGGTTTTCGTCACAGCGTGAATACGTGGAATAAGCCAATTCTGAATTTTCTTTTTTCATGAAATTGATCATTTCTTCAAGAAAATTCGGTTCCCAAAAATCGTCAGCATCCAGAAAAGTGATGAATCTTCCTGTTGCATTTTCAAGGGAAATATTTCTTGCGTGACCTGCGCCTCCATTTTTTTCAGCTTTGAAAACTTTTATTCTCGGATCGCTTTGTTTTTCTAGGATTTCCACCGAATTATCCGTCGAACAATCATCTGTTATCAGCCATTCCCAGTCCTGGAAAGTTTGATTGAGTACAGAATCAATGGTGTCGTTCAGATATTTCGAAGAATTATAACTCGGTGTGATGATAGAAATTTCAGGCACTTGTGAATTTTTTACAAAGATAGATAAAGACAAGAAGATAAAAGAATAAAGAAAAAAGACTTCTTTATGGTTAAAGCACTTCGATGGAGTTTATATTGAGCGAAGTCGAAATGCTCAGTTTGACATCTCTAATGCTAATTTTTTTTTAAGTTGTCAGTCTGAGCGGAGTCGAAGACTTTTGTATTTGTGTTTGTTCGTCGTTTAAAAAACAAATGTTGATTCGAAGCTGAAACTCGCAACCCGAATTATCTCCTATTTATATATTATTTTTATTTGAATCAATGAATCTCGTTCCTCGATTTGAGCGGAAATCCTTTTTACGCAACGTAGTGGAGTGAAAAGATTGGGAGCGGAAGGCGGATTAAGTTGCCCCAAAATTTAAAATTGTCATTTCCTCTCAAAATCTTAACTTTGTGAATCTTAAAAAAATTATTCATTATTAATTCTTACTTTATAGAATGTTTTACGACCATCAGCAGATAGAAAAAAAGTGGCAGAAATATTGGGAAGACAACCAAACTTACAAAACTTCCGACTCAACAGATAAACCGAAATTTTACGTCCTCGATATGTTTCCGTATCCTTCCGGAGCCGGACTTCACGTGGGACATCCGCTTGGTTATATTGCTTCTGATATCTATGCGAGATACAAAAGACATCAGGGTTTCAACGTTCTTCATCCGGTTGGTTACGATAGTTTCGGGCTTCCGGCGGAGCAATATGCCATCCAGACAGGAACACATCCAGCCATTACAACCGAACAAAATATCACGAGATATGAGGAACAATTAAGAAAAATTGGTTTCTCTTTCGACTGGAGTAGAGAAGTCAGAACTTCAGACGCTTCTTATTATAAATGGACGCAATGGATTTTTATTCAGTTGTTCCATTCCTGGTATAATAAAAATACGGACAAGGCAGAATCTATCGAAACTTTAATCAAACATTTTGAGGAAAAAGGAAGCGAAGGATTAAATGCCAATCAAAATGAAGAACTGAATTTCACTGCAGAAGAATGGAAAAATGCTTCTGAAATTGATAAAGGTGCAATCTTATTGAATTATCGTTTGGCTTACAGAGCGGAAACGACTGTGAACTGGTGTCCGGCTCTCGGAACAGTTTTGGCTAATGACGAAATAAAAGATGGAAAATCCGAAAGAGGAGGTTTTCCTGTTTTCCAAAAGAAAATGATGCAGTGGAGTATGAGAATCTCTGCATACTCAGAAAGATTGCTGCAAGGTTTGAAAACTTTGGATTGGCCACAACCTTTGAAAGATTCTCAGGAATATTGGATTGGAAAATCTCAAGGTGCGCAAGTTAGATTTGCAACTGAAAATGGAGAAACAATTGAGGTTTTCACAACAAGACCAGATACAATTTTCGGAGCGACTTTTATGGTTTTGGCGCCGGAAAATCCTTTGGTTCAAAATTTAACAACCGAAGAGCAAGCGACGGAAATTGCAAATTACATAGAAGAAACCTCCAAAAAAACAGAACGTGATAGAATGGCTGACGTGAAAAACGTGAGTGGTGCTTTTACGGGAAGTTATGCGATTAATCCTTTCAATGGAAACAAAATTCCGGTTTATATCTCGGATTATGTGTTGATGGGTTACGGAACGGGTGCTGTGATGGCGGTTCCTGCACACGATGAGCGTGACCACAGATTTGCGAAGAAATTTAATTTGG